>DATLIL010000229.1:0-10669 GCA_035539475.1 Polyangiaceae bacterium | reverse complement strand
GACCCAGCTCGCTCGCCCGGCAGGTCGGGCTGCGGGTTGAGCAGGCAACCGACAGCGAGTGTGCCGAGCCAGAGCCAGCGTAACCGCATCGCTCCCCGGGAAAGCAAAGTGCCTGCCATCCTCTCATGAATGTCGTTGGGCGCCCAGCCGCTTTGCCAAAAGCGCTTTTCCGCGCTGCGTCAACCAGACCGGCGGATGCCGCGGGCCCGCGCGAGCAGGTCGAGCGCGGCAGCTAGCGCGGGTGGCTCCGCAGCGAGCCCGCGCTGTACGGTTCCGAGATCACCGAGTAACTCGCCGAGTGCCTTGGCGATTTCGTCGGCGTTGGTGGCGAAGATGTCGCTCCACATCGCTTCCGGGCCGCCAGCGACTCGCGTCGCACTCGCGAACGCGGGCCCCGCCGCGGGCTCGGCGCCGGCGCTGGTCGCCGTGGTGAGCAGGGCACTCGCCAGCAGCTGCGGCACATGGCTCGTGCGGGCCACAGCACGGTCGTGCTCGTCCGCCGAAAGGTGGACGACCTGCGCTCCGAGTAAACGAATCAAATCTTCGGCGCGCGCGAGCGCGTCGGGCAAGCTCTGCTCGGGGCAGACGATCCAGCGCCGCGCTTCGAACAGATCCGCGCGCGCCTGGTCGATACCGCCGTCGGGCAGTCCGGCCATGGGATGCCCCGGCACGAACTGCCCGCGCCGTGGATGGCCCTGAACACTGCGGCAGATCGCGCGCTTGGTGGATCCGCAATCGAGGACCACCTCAGCGCGATCGAGCGCGCGGGCGAGGGTCTGGCGGATCACACTTACCGGCGCTGCCAGGATCACGAGCTCCGCGGCGAGGGCCGCTTCGACACGCGCCGCGTCGCCGTGCTCGATGAGCTCGTGTGCAGCGCGCTCGGCGGCAGGCCTGGTGATCACCTCGGGTCGATCGATCCCCACCACACGAAGCTCGGGCTTGCGTTCGCGCAGGGCGAGCCCGATCGAGCCGCCGATCAGCCCCAGACCGAGCACCGTCACCCGTCGCATCGTCACCTGCGGACGGCGGCTCCGATTTCGCGCAGCTTGTCGACGAGCTCCACCGCTTCGTTCCAGCGCAGCGTCGCTGGGACGCGCGGCACGTCGCCTTCACGCCCGACCCAGACGCGCAGCACCACACCATCCGCGCCAGCGCCCATCGCAGCACAGGCGACCGCAGCGCTGTAGCGGCTGCGCTGCGCGATGCTCGGCACGTCGACCACGATGGGCAGGTGCGTGCGTTGCTTGGCGCGAGCGATTGCTGCGATCTCCAGGGTGCGCGCGCCGTTCGGGTACTCGCCGCCGGCCTCGAGCAGCACGACCTGGCTCTCGGCCCGCTCGAGCTCGCGCTCGGCAGCCTGAATCCACGTGGTGGCGCCCCAGCTCGGGCTGCGCTCCACGAAGCGCACCGGCCAGCGTTGATGCGCAGGCCGCGCGTTGATCGACAGACACGCCAGGGCGCCGATGTTGTCCACCGGCAGGTGCGAACGGCTCACGGCCGCGTCGAACGGCCGACCAGCAGCCACTTCGTAGGGCAGCTCGGCCGAGACCGGGGGCGCGTCCAGGTCGTCCAGGGGCGGCGCCTGTCTGGCCGCGGGCGGCCCCACGGGCTCGATGGCGATCCAGGGCCGATCGCCACCAATGGTCCCCCAGGCGCCCTCGATCACCGTGGAGCGCTGACGGAAGCGCCGCGATGCCAGGCGAAACGGCTCGCTGACGCGCACGACCTGCGCAACCGCCGGAAATTCGCTAACGACCGAGATGTCGTTCCCAGTAACGTCACCAACAACGCCCAGAATCGTGCGGCTTTGTCCGCTCGAGCGATGCACGTCGAAGCCAGATCCGATCAAGAACGAAAGGACGCTCTCGATCGCCGCCTCCGACGCGTCCGGCTCCATCACGACTATCACGAGCCGCCTCGGTTCATCGCCTGCAGTGAGGCTATCAGAACGTGTTGCCGAGCGCGATCCGGTCGTGCGAAAATCGCCGGTCGCTAGCAAAAGACCCGCGCAGAAGCCGCCTGAATGTCAGACAACCAGGATCCGCTGATCGGCACGCTCGCCGCAGGACGCTACCGCGTCATCAAGCCCCTCGGCGAAGGCGGCATGGGGCAGGTCTACCTGGCCGAGCACGAGGCGATCGAGAAGCCCATCGCGCTCAAGGTGCTGCACGCCGAGTACGCCCACAAGGGGGACATCGTCGCGCGCTTTCAGCAAGAGGCGATCAGCGCGTCGCGCATCAAGCACCCCAACGTCCTCGACGTGTTCGACTTTGGCCAGCTGGACAACGGCTGCTTTTACCTGGCCATGGAGTTCCTGGAGGGCAACGACCTGGCCAGGGAGATCGAGAAGGCCAAGGTGCTCGATCCCTACAGGGGTCTGCGCATCGCGCTGCAGATCTGCCGCGCGCTGGCCGCCGCCCACGGCAAGGGCGTCGTACACCGCGACATGAAGCCGGAGAACGTCTTCTTGCAGCGCACGGGCGACGGCGAGGAGATCGTCAAGATCGTCGACTTCGGCATCGCGCAGCTGCGTAGCAACGAAGAAGCCGCGGCCGCATCGACGAAGCGACGGTTGACGCGAACGGGCATGATTTTCGGCACCCCCGAGTACATGTCGCCCGAGCAGGCCGCCGGCAAGAAGACCGACCTGCGCTCGGACGTCTACGCCGTCGGCATCATCCTGTACGAGATGTTCACGGGCGCAGTGCCCTTCACCGGCGACAGCTTCCTCGGCGTGCTGACGAAGCACGTCAGTGATCCACCACCGCCGATGCACATCGTCTTCTCGCAGCTCGCCATCGGCCCGGAGCTCCAGGCCGTGATCATGCGCGCGCTGGAGAAGAATCCAGACCATCGCTTCCAGTCGATGAACGAGCTCGCGCAGGCGATCACGGCCACGCCCGAGGGCAGTGGCATGGGCCGGCCGTCACTCGTCGGCATGCCGATGGAGGTCGGCGGCTACGCTTCGGTGTCGCCCGGCGCGCCGACGGCCGCGCAGTTTCACCAGCAGAGCACCCTCGGTCCTGTGGTGCAGGGCGGGGCGACGGGCATGCAGAGCGGAGGCTACGACGCCCAGTCCGCCGGCACGGCTCACACCATCCTGGCCAACACGGGCGGCGTGACCCAGGCGGGCACGGCGTCGACCGTCGTCCCCTCCAAGTCGAACACCGGGCTGGTCGTGGCACTCGTCGGCGGAGCGCTGGCGCTAGCCGCGGCGGCCGGCGGATTCATGATGCTCAAGGGCAGGACCACGGAGCCCGAGGCCGCTGCTCGCATCGAGCCACCGCCCGCTCCCCCACCACCACCGGTCGTTGCGCCGCCACCGACGAGCGCCGAAACCACGCCGACACCTTCAGCCGCGCCTGCGCCGAGTGCCGTCGTTTCGCCGGCGACTGGATTTCGGCTGGATGTCGTGACCGATCCGCCCGGGGCGACGCTGACCAAGAACGGCTTTCAAGTCTGCGATCAAACGCCGTGCGAAGTGACGGCCGCCCCCAATGAAACGCTGGAGCTCGAAGCGAAAAAGGGTGCCCTCAAGGGCACTGCCAAGGTTCTCGCGCAGCGTGATCAGCGCGTGAGCATCAAGCTCGCGGGCGCGGCAAAGGCACCGGCTGGACCTCGAATGTGCGAAGTCGAGGTCGATGGATTGAAGATTTTGCGCCCTTGCCAGTAGCGATTCTGCGCCGAAAGTAGGCGCTTGACGTAGGCGAAGGTGTGTTAGCGTCCGGGCCGCCGGCAGGAAGGGAATCAAGGCCCATGCGTCTCGGACGTCGACTTTTCTCCGCATTACTCGCTCTTTCACTGACCCCACTCGCCGCCTGCAAAAAGCCGGGCGACGACGGCTCGGGCGCTGGCCCCGCCGGCAGCACCGGAGGCGGCACGGAGATCAGGATCGGTCACTTCGCCTCGATGACGGGCGGCACCGCGCACTTCGGCCAGGACACGGACAAGGCGGCTCACCTCGCGGTCGACGAGGCCAACGCGACCGGCGGCGTGCTGGGCAAGAAGGTCAAGCTCATCACCCTGGACGATCGCGGTGATTCCGCCGAGGCGGCCAACGCGGTGACCCGGTTGATCGACGTCGAGAAGGTCAACGCCATTCTCGGTGAGGTCGCGTCGAGCTTGTCTCTTGCCGGAGGCCGCGTCGTGCAGCGCCGCGGTATCCCCATGGTCTCGCCGTCCTCGACCAACCCGAAGGTGACCGAGGTCGGGGACTTCATCTTCCGCGTCTGCTTCATCGACCCGTTCCAGGGCAAGGTGATGGCAAACTTCGCGCGGAAGAACCTGAAGTTCGACAAGGTCGCGATCCTGAAGGACGTGAAGAACGACTACTCGATCGGCCTGGCCGACGCCTTCAAGCAGGCCTTCACCAGCCAGGGCGGCACGATCGCCCTGGAGCAGAGCTACTCGCAGGGTGACACCGACTTCAGCGCGCAGATCACGGCGATCAAGGGCAGCGGCGCCCAGGCCATCTTCGTGCCGGGCTACTACGCCGAGGTCGGCGCGATCGCGCGTACCGCGCAACGGCTGGGAGTGAAGGTCCCGCTCATGGGCGGCGACGGCTGGGACGCGCCCGACCTTTACAAGATTGGTGGCGACGCGCTTGAAGGTTCCTACTTCTCCAACCATTTTGCACTCGACATGGTCACGCCCAAGGCCCAGAAGTTCATCGCCGATTTCAAGGCGAAGTACGGCCAGGAGCCGACTGGCCTGGGGGCGCTGGGCTACGACGCGGCAGCGGTGCTGTTCGACGCCATGAAGCGGGCCGGCTCGGTCGAGCCCAAGGCCGTGCGCGACGCGCTGGCCGCCACCAAGGACTACGAGGGAGTCACCGGTAAGATCACGATCGATCCCCAGCGAAACGCCCAGAAGAGCGCCGTCGTGCTGAAGATCACGGGCGGCAAGTCCAAGTTCGAGAGCGTCGTCGAGCCGTAGCGCGAGTGTCCGAACTAGTTCAGCAGATCATCAACGGCCTGTCGCTGGGCTCGATCTACGCCCTGATCGCGCTCGGCTACACGATGGTCTACGGCATCTTGAAGCTGATCAACTTCGCCCACGGCGAGGTCTTCATGATCGGCTCCTACGCCGGCTATTATGCCGCCACCGTCTTCGGCATCGAACGCTACCAGGCGAGCGGCGCGACGTTCCCGCTGTACATGGCCGTGGTGGTCCTGGTCGTGGCCATGGCCGCCGCCGCGCTGCTCGGCGTCAGCATCGAGTTCCTCGCTTACAGGCCCGTCCGCTCGGCGCCGCGGCTGACGCCGCTCATCACCGCCATCGGCGTGAGCCTGTTCCTGCAGAACGCCGCCATGCTGGTGTTCTCGCCGAACCCGCGCGCCTACCCGGCCATCATCCACGAGGTGCGCTTCGAGGCCGGCGGCGTGATCATCACCAACATCAAGCTCACGATCTTCATCGTGGCGCTGCTCCTGATGTTCGGCCTGCACGTGCTGGTACAGAAGACCTGGACCGGTCGCGCCATGCGGGCACTGTCGGTGAACCTCGATGCCGCCAAGCTGATGGGCATCGACACCAACCGCACGATCCAGGCCACCTTCGCCATCGGCTCCGCGCTGGCGGCCGCGGGCGGCATCCTGTTCGGCCTCGACCAGATCACGATCAACCCGCTGATGGGTGTGCTGACGGGGCTCAAGGCCTTCGTGGCGGCGGTGCTCGGCGGTATCGGCAACATCCCCGGCGCCGTGCTGGGCGGCCTCCTGATCGGGCTCGCCGAGCAGCTCACCGCCGGATACCTGTCGCCGGACTACCGTGATGCGATCACCTTCCTGATCCTGATCTTCGTGCTGATCCTGAAGCCCGAGGGCCTGCTCGGCGTCGTACGCCAGGAGAAGGTGTGATGACCGAGGCGCGGCGCCCCCAGTGGCTCAAGCGAGCGCTGATCGCCGCGGGCATCGTCGTCGTGCTGTACGGGCTCGAGCTCGTCGTGCAGGCGGTGACGATCGAGTACGTGCAGCGCATCATGCTGCTCGCCGGCATCAACGTCATCCTGGCGGTGGGGCTCAACCTGATCAATGGCACCACCGGCCAGTTCTCCATCGGTCACGCCGGGTTCATGGCGGTCGGGGCGTACGGCTCGGCGTTCCTCGGCGTGCAGCTCGCGCCGATCGTCGCCGGGGCACTCGGCTCGGGGCCGCTGGCCGATGGCGTCACGTTCAACGTTGGGCTCGTGCTCGGGGGACTACTGGCCGGCGGAGCGGGACTGCTCGTCGGCATCCCGAGTCTGCGCCTGCGCGGTGACTACCTGGCCGTCGTGACGCTGGGCTTCGGCGAGATCATCCGCATCCTGTTCAACAACGCGAAATTCCTGGGCGGAGCGACCGGGTACTCGGGCGACAACCCGGCTGGGTTGCCGCCGTACACCACGTTTTTCTGGGTTTTCCTCTGGGTCATGGTCGTGATCGCCGTGATCAAGAACCTGACTTTCTCCCAGACGGGCCGCTCGCTCTCGGCCATCCGCGAGGACGAGATCGCCGCCGAGGCGATGGGCACGCCGACCGTGCGGCTCAAGGTGACGGCCTTCGCGTTCAGCGCGGCGGCCGCTGGCGTCGCAGGCGGTCTCTTCGCGCACATGCAGTCCGGCGTTCGCCCGGAGGACTTTCGCTTCGAGCGCTCGATCGACATGATCGTGATGATCATCGTCGGCGGGCTCGGCTCGATCTCGGGCGCGGTGCTGGGTGGCATCTTCGTGGCCGTATCGCTCGAGCTCATGCGCGACTTTCAGGAGTACAGGCTGGTGCTCTACGCCCTGCTCCTGATCGTGATCATGATCGTGCGCCCGCAGGGCCTGCTCGGAAACCGCGAAATCGGCGAGTTCTTGCGCTTCGGCAAGAAGAAGAACGGACCGGAGCTCAGCGGATGACGCTGCTAAAGCTCGACAAGGTCGACAAGATCTTCGGCGGCCTGCGCGCCGTGAGCGGCGTCAGCTTCAGCGTCGAGCCGCGCTCCGTGTTCGGGCTGATCGGCCCGAACGGCGCGGGCAAGACCACGATCTTCAACGTCATCACCGGCGTGTACAAGCCGGACGGCGGTCGTATTTCGTTCAACGGCCGCGACATTTCTGGCCTCAGACCGGCCGAGGTCGCCCATGCGGGCGTGGCGCGGACGTTCCAGAACATCCGCCTGTTTCGCTCGATGACGGTCGAAGAAAACGTGATGGTGGCCGGGCACCACCTGCACCAGAGCTCGATCCTCGACGCCGTTCTGCGCACCCGCGCTCACGCCGACGACGAGGCCGCGCTGTCTCGCCGCGCGCAAGAGCTCCTGGAAGTCTTCGGCCTGCGCCAGTACGCCGGCGAAGTATCGGGCAGCTTGCCCTACGGCTCACAGCGGCGGCTCGAGATCGCTCGCGCGCTCATGCTGCGCCCGGAGCTGCTCCTGCTGGACGAGCCGGCGGCCGGCATGAACAGCCAGGAGGCAGGCGATCTCAAGACGCAGATCCGCTTCCTGCGCGACGAGATGAAACTCACGGTCGTGCTCGTCGAGCACAACATGAGCGTGGTCATGGGCGTGTGCGAGAAGATCCACGTCGTCGACCACGGCCAGACCATCGCCGAAGGCGCGCCCGCCGAGATCAAGACGCACCCCAAAGTGCTGGCTGCCTACCTGGGTCAGGAAGAGGAAGGCGCGGCATGAGCGACACTCGAGACGCCCCTCTCGTGCTCGAGCTCAAGGGCCTGCGTGTGGCCTACGGCGGCATCGCAGCGGTGAAGGGCATCGACGTCAGCGTGCGGCGCGGCGAGATCGTGACGCTGATCGGCGCGAACGGCGCCGGCAAGACCAGCACGCTGAAGAGCATCGTGGGGCTGGTTCCCGCCGCCGGCGGCACGATCAAGGTCTTCGACAAGGACACGCGCGGCCTGTCCACGCATCGCATCATCGAGCGGGGTGTGACGCTGGTGCCTGAAGGTCGCGCCATCTTCGGCAACCTCAGTGTGCAGGAGAACATGCTGCTCGGCAGCTATCTGAAGCGCGAGCCCAAGGCCCTGAAGGAGCGCTTCGATCGCGGGATTGCGCTGTTTCCGCGGCTGGGCGAGCGTCTGTACCAGCACGCCGGCACGCTCTCGGGCGGTGAGCAGCAGATGCTCGCCATAGCGCGCGCCCTGATGGGCGATCCCAAGATGATCCTGCTCGACGAGCCCAGCCTCGGCCTGGCCCCCAAGCTCGTGGGGCAGATCTTTCAGGCCATCGTCGAGATCGCTCGAAGCGGCATCACCATCGTGCTCGTGGAGCAGAATACGCGCCTGGCGCTGGAGACGGCCGATCGCGCCTACGTGCTGGTGACCGGTGAGGTCGTGCTCTCGGGCCCCTGCGCCGAGCTGCGCGAAGACCCGCGGGTGCGCGCGGCCTACCTCGGCGAAGACGTCAGCGCCTAGGCGAGCCCGAGCAAGCCGAACGCAGCGACGCCGCGCTTCCTGAGCTCGCGGCGATACTCGCTGGCGCGGCCGCTAGGCGCCGCCGAGAGCGCACACAGGAGCTCCGACGACCAGCCGTCGAGCGTGGTGTCGCCGCAGGCGGAGAGGTCGTCGCTCGTACCGCTGAGCACGCTGCGCCAGGCGTCGGCCCGCGCGCGGAAGCTCGGCGTCAGCGCCATGGTCCCACGCTCGAGGATCCCACGCTGCCAGAGCGCTGCGAGCGCCTCGGCCGATAGCTCGCCGTCGGGGACAGAGCCGGTCTCGAACAGGGCCGGCACGACCCCCGCCGCGCGGGCTTGCCCGGACGCGAGCAGCGACTGCGCGAGGGCGCTGACGAACGTTTGAAAGGTGTCCTGGACGACGGCCGCTGCAGGTACTTCAGGGGCCACGAGCTTCGCGGGCACGGGTTTTGGCGCCGCCACCGGCGTGGGCTCCGCCACGGTCACCTTGGCGAGCACGGGCGCCGGCACCGAATGGGGAGGCGGCACGGCCCCCTCTGGCATCAGCAAGATGGGCGTGACGAGGATCATCCGCCGCCGCGTCGGCAAGGCGCGGCCACGCGGCGTGGCGCAGACCCAGGCAGCGCCTGCGCCGAGAAGCGGGTTGTCGGCCGGGAACTCGGTGGCGAGGGAAGTCTCCATCGCCGAAATCGTCCCTTGCCGGCGGGGCAAGGGCCAAAAAACGAGCGACCGTCGTCAGCGCACTACGGAGCGGGCTGAATCGAAACGCTGGCGGCGTTCTCGGCGGTGACGCCGCCCGCCGGCACTTCGACGCCGTTGCTGACCAGCATGAAGTTGACGAGTGCCCAGTATTCCTCGGGCTTCAGCGAGCCGGCCTTGCTCTTCGGCAAGGGCATTTCCTTGCTCACGTAGTCGAAGAGGTTCTGCGCCGTCTTGAACTCCGGGCGGCGCTGATCGGTGCCGACGCCCTGCTCGTTGGTGCGGTACTGAGCCTGCTGCTGCATCGCCGGGTTCGTCGACGTCGTCGGATCGCGCTTGTAGAGGGGCAGCGAGCCGGGTCCCATCGTCGCGGGATTGGCGCTCATGCCCTCGCCGCGGTTGCCGTGACAGCCCGCGCACTCCCTCTGGAACAGGTCAGCTCCCGGAGCGTTCGCTTTCTTCGCCTTGGCGAGGTTGGCGTCGGTCGCACCCGGCGGCGTGCTCGAGCAGGCGACAGCTGCCAACGAGATCAAACCAAGGCCCCAAGCGGTGAGCTTCAAGCGCAGCGACATGACTTTCGAATCCTTCCTCAAGAAACGAGTCCCGGCCACCGCTCGGTAGCCCAGAATCGAGGCATCCCAAAGCAAAAAGGGCGCACCCGATGCGGCTGACTCGGCGCGGGATCGAATCTTCACGCAGTCGTCGCCGAGCCTCCGACATTGGCCACTTGGCCGAGACGTTGGCCGCGCTATCATTGCGCTCGTGAAGCTCCCCGCTCGGGTCCTGCTCCTGGCAGCCGTTTCGGGCTGCACACCCTCGCAACCGCCGCGCTGGTCCGAAGGCGGCGCGCCGCTGCTCTTGCCCGAGGCCCGCTGGCAACGCGACAGCGACGACGCCATCGAGGTCCACGCCAACGGCCACGTGATCGAGGACGGAGATCTGATCTTCATCATCGATCGCGTCGGTCGCATCACCGACGAGGACGCCGAGCCCGTGGCGCTGCTCTTCCCCGACGGCCGCCTCGCCGGCACCGACGACCGCAACATGGGGCATGTGGGCGTCTCCAACGCCGCCCCGCCGTCGAGGGTCGAGGCCTGGCTGGCCGTGACACCGGACGGCGCGGTGACCTACTTCGACACGGACGGCGAGCGTTCGGCTGGCGGGCGCTGGACTGGCTGCACCGGGCCGGCGCAACGCACCTGCACCCTGGTCACGCACCTGGTGGCGATGCGGCACTTCGCCGACGATCGAAACTCCGGCGTGAGCGTCGGAGTCGGCATCGGCATCGGCTTCTAGCTCGGCGCTCGGCCGCTACACGCGGCCTCGCATCTATTTTGTTCTTGCCGAGTTTCCTACGTGCAGCGTCCTGCGTCCCTGTCTTTGCGTTGAACAAACCGCGCCCCTCGCCACCCGCTGACGCGGGACCTCGCTAGCGCTTGCGCTTCGGCTTGCGGCCCTTGGGGGCCTGAGCCTTGGGCGGGACCGAGTTGGTCTTGACGCGACGGTCGAGCTTTTCTTTCCGCTTCTGTTCCTTGACGCGCCGCCGGGCGTCGCGCTGGTGCGGTGCACGCGTGC
>DATLIL010000228.1:0-4739 GCA_035539475.1 Polyangiaceae bacterium | reverse complement strand
CCTTTTGGGGGGCCCGGCGGCCCGGCTCGGCGGTCGACCAGCCCCGACTGCTCCAGGAGGCGACGAACCGGGCGGGCGGCTTTGGTAGGGTAGGCCCCGGAGCACCCAGCGTGGACAGAGCTCGGCGCGGCAGACCTCCAGGCAGCTTCACCCAGCATCGTCGGCTCGATCGCCTTCGCGAGATCCTTGCGCGCCACCCGCGCGGCATCTCGCTGTACGACCTGGCCGACGCCCTCGGCGTCAGCGTGCGCACGATGCGCCGCTACATGCCCGAGGTCGAACGCGAGTACGACCTCGAGAGCACCGCGACCAAACCCGGCGGTGCGCTGCTCTGGCGCATCCGCACCGGCGAGATGCCGCGCAAGATCGAGCTCAGGCGCACCCAGGCGTACGCGCTCCTGGCCGCGCGCCGGCTGTTCGAGCCGATGCGCGGCTCGGCGCTGTTCGAGGAGATCGACATGGCCACGAGCAAGCTGCTCGCGTTCGCGCAGCGGCCGGGCCGGGGCCCCAACGCCGGTCTGGCCGATGCCCGCCTGGAGGATCGCTTTCTCTACCTGCCGCACGCGCCCAAGAACTACCGCGAGAAGACGGAAGAGCTCGACGACCTGTTCCAGTCCTGCGCCGATCTGCGGCCGCTGACGCTCTCGTATCGCAGCGCGGCACGCGGCGAAGAAGAGCGCGTCACGATCCACCCCTACGCGCTGGTGATGCATCGCGACTCGATCTACTGCGTCGGCTTCCACGTGGGGCGCGGCGAGATCCGTACGTTCTTGCTCGATCGCATGCGTGACACGCACTGCGCGGTGACCGAGCGCTTCGAGTTGCCGCCCGACTTCAGCATCGATCAGTATTTTCAGGGTGAGTTCGGCATCTGGCGCGATCAGAAGCAGCACAAGATAGTGATCGACTTCGACGCCGCGGCCGCCGACTACATCCGCATGCGCAAGGTGCACGCCTCGCAAAAGCTGTCGAGCATCGCTGGCGGCGGTGTGCGCCTGACGATGCAGGTGGGCAACCTGTTGCCCGTGGTCAGCTGGATCCTCGAGTGGGGTCAGCGCGCCCGGGCTGTCGAGCCAGCGGAGCTCGTCGAGCGCGTGCAGAAGGAGCTCGAGGGCGCCCTGGGCCAGTACCAGGGCGGCAAGAAGCTGAAGGCCGCGCGTCGCTGAGCGCTCAGGCGGCTTTCTTCTTCGGCGTTCGGACTGCTCGCCTGCGGCTCTGCTCCGGCGCTCGTTCGAGCTCGGCGATCGTGTCCTTGAGCAGCTTGATCAGTCGCTTGCGCTTGCCGGCGTCGGTCGTGCTCCAGGCGTCCTTATCGGCGCGCCGGTGCGCCACCGTGTACTTCAGCCCGACCATCTCCGTCGTGTAGGTGTTGGCGTCGAGCTTCTTCACGATCTGGTCGGCCATGATGTACCAGTGGTACTCGGTCCCGACCGGCACGCCGGAACCCTCGGGCGCCTTGCCAGCGCGGCGCTTGTTGACCGCATAGCGAAAGTCCCAGCGATCGGGGGTGACCTTGGTCTCGACCCAGTCGCCAGGCTCGTACTTCCATTTGTGGCCGCGGCCGACCTTCATGCCGGTGTAGCGCTGGCCAGGCTGCAGCTGGGATCAGAGCGGTTCGACGCGGATGCCGGGCCGGTGCCTGCCGTAGGCGACGAAACCGATCGGTGTGAGCGTGGCGCCCGCCGCGAAGGAGAGAACACCCGGGACGAACAGATCCTTGTCGTCGCCGAGGGCGTTGTCTGCGCTCGGACCATGGCAGCGCCGATCACCGCGAGCCCGATCCCGACGATGCCGAGCACGAGCCCACCGTTACGCTGGCCCGTCGTCCTCGGCTCGACCAGCACGCGGGAGGGCCGGGTGAGCTCGAAGCTGCGCGAGCTCTCCGAGTAGCCTTCGCCGCGCACGGACAGCGTGTAGCGAGCAGGGTAGGCCCAGAGCGAGCACGCCCCCTCGCAACGGACGAAGGGCGGGGCGGACTCGTAGCCGAGCAGGTAGGTGGGGTGGGAGTCCGCTTCTGCGGTCTCGATGAAGACGGGGAACACGCCCGGAGGGGGTGGGGCAGCGCGCGTGGGCGCCTGCGCGGCAGCAGCCTGGGCCACCGTGAACACCGCTAGCCAACAGCGAAAAGCCCCGCGCATGCCTCCGGACATCCCGATATCCAGTCGGAGCTTACAGATTTTTTGTGAGCTCGTAAAGCGCGGCGAAATGCCAAGAATGGCGAGTCGGGATTTCAACCGGAGGTGCCCATGCCCGACGACACACCCAGCGTTCTCGCCATCGATTTCGGAACCAGTAACTCGCTGCTCGCCGCCGCCAACGCCTCGCGGGTGTTCGAGCCCGCGCCGCTCGATCGCGCTGCGAGTGATCCCAGCGTGCTCCGCAGCGCGCTCTACTTCACCGATCTGCGCCACGGCGTGTTCGGCGCCGACGCCCTCAAGCAGTTCGTCGAGAACGGCTTTCGCGGGCGGCTGATCCGCTCGATCAAGCGGCACTTGCCCTCGCGCTCGTTCACGATGACGCGGATCGGCGACAAGCTCGTGACGCTGGAAGAGCTGATCGGGGCGTTCCTCACGGCCATGCGCGAGCGCGCCGCGCTGCACTTCCACGCCGATACCCGGCGCGTCGTGCTCGGTCGGCCTGCACGCTTCTCGAACGATCTCGAGCTCGACACCCTGGCGGAGACGCGGCTGCGCCGCGCGGCAGAGCTCGCTGGATTCCAGGAGATCACCTTTTGTCCCGAGCCGGTCGCCGCCGCCTACGACTTTGCCAGCGATCTGCACGAGCCGCAGAACGTGCTGGTCGCCGACCTGGGCGGCGGGACCAGCGACTACACGCTCGTGCGCATGCAAGGTGGAACGTTCACGGCGGCGGACGTCCTCGCCGTGGGCGGTGTCGCGGTGGCCGGTGACGCCATCGACGGCGCGCTGGTGCGAGCGCGGCTCGCGCCGGAGTTCGGCTCGACGACGCGTTACCGCGTCCCGTTCGGCAACAACGTGCTCGACATGCCCATCGATCTGATCGACCTCCTGTGCTCACCGGCGGACCTCACCCTGGTCGACCGCAAGACGGTGCTGCGCCGCATCGCGGACATCCGCGCGGGCGCGCTCGATCGCGACGAGGCCGACAGCCGCCTCGAACGGCTGAGCGTGGTGATCGAGGACGGTGTGGGTTTCACGCTGTACGAGGCGGTGGAGGGCACCAAGCGGCGGCTGTCCGAGGCGGAGGCCACGCGGCTGGTCTTCGACTACCCCGGCGCGGAGCTCGGCCTCGAGATCCGGCGGCACGAGCTCGAACAGTCCGCGACGCGAGCGCTGGAGCGCATCACCGCTGCACTCGACGATACGCTGCAGACCGGTGGTCTCTCGCCCGAGGAGGTCGACATCCTGTGCGTCACCGGCGGCACTTCGCGCATGCCGCTCGTGCTGCGCGAGCTCGAGCGCAGGCTGCCCCGTGCGAAGCTACGGCGCCTGAAGAGCTTTCACTCCGTGGTGCAGGGACTCGCCCGCCGTGCGCGCGAAATCGCCGCGAGCTAGCGCTGAGCGCCGGCTCGATAGTAGCGGTAGAAGCCGAGCACGCGCTTCACGTAGTCCTGCGTCTCGGGGTACGGCGGGATACCGCCGTGACGGATGACCGCGCCCTCGCCGGCGTTGTAGGCGGCGACGGTCAGCTGGATGTCGCCGTTGAACAGGTTGGCCAGCACGCGCAGGTAGCGCACGCCGCCGTAGATGTTCTGGCGCGGATCGAAGATGTCAGTGACCATCATGCGCTCGGCCGTGGGCGGTATCAGCTGCATCAGGCCGTGCGCGTTGGCGGGCGACACCGCGCGGGGATCGAAATCGCTCTCCACCTTGATCACGGCGCGCACGAGCTCTTCGGGGATCTGGTAGAGCGTAGCGGCCTCGCGGATGTGCTGGTCGTAGCGCGTGTAGCGCTCCGGTGAGCTGTCGCGCGGCATGGCCACCGCGCGCCGCGGCGCCTCCTTCTCGTAGACGCTGGAGCCCTTGCTCGGCGAGCTCGAGAAACTGATCACGCCGTCCGACCCGACCGAGCGATGAATGTCGGCCTGGCTGGTGCCGGCGATGGTCAGTGCCAGCGCGGAGCCGACGCCGAGCGCGCTCGGGCGAAGCCAGCGCTCTGGCTTTGCGTCAGTCTGCGGGGGGCTCGGGGTTTCGTCGGGCATCCAGTTTGAAATGGTAGCGGCTCGGTCTCGGCGCCGTCCAACAAACGCTGGAGCCGAGCGGCTCATTCCAGAGCAGTGCTACTGCAAGCACTTACGGAAATGCAGGGCTTTTTTCGCCGCTGGCCCAGGTGTAGCGCAGCCGAAGGATGCCCCAACTCCCTACCCAGGGTCCCAGATCGTCCGGGGACGAGACGGGCAGGGTGTACAAGGCGGTCACCGACATGTGGTCGGTGAGGGTCCAGTCGAGGAAAGGGCCGACGCGCCAGGTCTGCCCGCGATCCTCGGCTGACAGCCACTCGCCGAGCGCCCCAAGGGCGAGTTGGCCGGGCAGTGCCCAGAAGGCGAAGCCCGCGCGCACGATGAAGATCGAATCGCCGCGTACGACGACGCGCTGCCACTCCTCGAACAGATCGTGTCCTTCCGGAACGCCGTCGACGAAGGTTGCCGCGAGCTCGTACAGACCGAAGCCGACGGCCGTGGGGATCACGCCGCCGAGTGACACGTCCCAGGCGCCGTACTGGGCCACCTCGCCGTCACCATTTTCGACGTCATCCGCGTC
>DATLIL010000227.1:0-18647 GCA_035539475.1 Polyangiaceae bacterium | reverse complement strand
CTTTCTCGAGAAGGGCACCATCCTCGAGCGCGACGAGCTCCTCCGGCGCCTGGTGACGATCCAGTACCAGCGGAGCGACTACGACTTCCACCGCGGCACCTTCCGCGTGCGCGGTGACGTGGTGGAGATCTTTCCGGCCTACGAAGAGGCGCTGGCCATCCGCGTCGAGTTCTTCGGCGACGAGGTCGACGCCATCAGCGAGGTCGATCCGCTACGCGGCAGGGTGCTCGGCCAGCTCGACAAGTACTCCGTCTTCCCGGGCTCGCACTACGTCACGCCGCGGCAGCAGCTGGCGCGCTCGATCGAGGCCATCCGCGTGGAGCTGCGCGATCGGCTCGACTACTACGACAAGCAGGGCCGCTTCCTGGAGAAGCAGCGCATCGGTCAGCGCACCTCGTACGATCTCGAGATGCTCGAGCAGATGGGCTTCGTGCAGGGCATCGAGAACTACTCGCGCCACCTGTCCAACCGCAACCCGGGCGATCCGCCGCCCACGCTCTGCGACTACTTCCCCGATGATTTCTTGCTGGTGATCGACGAGTCCCACCAGACGATGCCGCAGATCCGCGCCATGTACGCCGGCGACCGCTCGCGCAAGGAGACGCTGGTCGAGTACGGCTTCCGCCTGCCGAGCGCGCTCGACAACCGCCCACTCAAGTTCGAAGAGTTCGACAAGTACATGAAGCACACGATCTTCGTGTCGGCGACGCCGGGCGACTACGAGATCGAGAAGACCGCGGGCGTCGTGGTCGAGCAGCTGATCCGCCCGACGGGCTTGATCGACCCCGAGATCATGGTGCGCCCGGTATCCGGCCAGGTCGACGACCTGTATGGCGAGATCAGGAAGCGCGTCGAGAAGAACGAGCGCGTGCTGGTCACCACGCTGACCAAGCGCATGGCCGAGGATCTGACCGAGTACTACGCCGAGCTCGGCGTGCGCGTGCGCTACCTGCACTCCGACATCGACACGCTGGAGCGCGTCGAGATCCTGCGTGATCTCCGCGCCGGCGAGTTCGACGTGCTGGTCGGCATCAACCTCCTGCGCGAGGGCCTGGATCTGCCGGAGGTCAGCCTGGTGGCGATCCTCGACGCCGACAAGGAAGGCTTCTTGCGCAGCCCGCGTTCGCTGATCCAGACCATCGGCCGCGCCGCGCGCAACGCCAACGGCCAGGTCATCATGTACGCCGATCGCGAGACGGACGCGATGAAGCGCGCGATGGACGAGACCAACCGCCGCCGCGACCTGCAGCGGGCCTACAACACCAAGCACGGCATCACGCCGGAGACGGTCAAGCGCGCCATCTTCGACATCAACCCGGCCAGCGGCACCACCGACTACTACTCCGTGCCGCGCGGCAAGGGCCGGCCCGCGCGCGCGCCGGGTGAGGCCGAGGCGGCGCCGGAGTCGGCGACCAACGAGGTCGATCTGTCCGAGCGCATCAACGCCGTGCGCCAGGAGATGTTCGCGGCCGCCGAGAACCTCGAGTTCGAGACCGCGGCGCGGCTGCGCGACGAGCTCCGCCGCCTGCAGGGCGAGAGCGGCGACACTCCCCTGCCCGCGCCGCGCGCCGCGAACGAACGCCCGAGCACGCGACCGGGAGCCCCCAAGGGCAAGGCGCGCGCAAGAGCCCCGCGCAGGCGTTGAAGCGCGAGCTCACTCGCCGAGCGTGGCTGCGATGTGCAGCGTGAGCTCGTGCGCCACCATCCGCGCCGGAACCTCACGCAGCTCGAGCTCCGCCGGCACAGCGCTGACCACGTCCGCGCGCACGACGCGGCCCACACCCACGGCGTAGCTCAGCGCGACGCCGGTCGCGAACACCAGCGCTTTAGGCGCGGTGAAGGCCTGATCGCCCTTCTGGACCGTCATGTACGGCGTGGACAGCTCACCTCCGAGCGTGATGCCGTAGAAGTTGAGCGCCCGATCGGTGAAGGCCTTCGGGTCGTACGGGCTGCGATCGCTGAAGAGGCCGCCGCCGACGCGCAACGTGGGCGAGATCTGGTGGCGCAGCCCGGCGCGCAGGTTGGCGACGGCCAGAAGCCTGCGCGGTTGCTCCTCGTCGGAGAACGGGAACTGGTAGTTGGCCTCGAGCGCTGCGTGCCACGCTTCGAAGCGCCGGCTGAGTCCGATGTGTACCCGCGGCGGCGCGATGACGTGAGCGTCCCAGCCGCTCTTTTCGTCGAAGGTATTCTCCGTCTCGATCATGCCGCCCACCGACACGAGCTGCATGTCGACGTTCTGACGCACCTGGTACAGCCGCACCACCGGCAGGCGCAGCGTTAAACCGGCTGCCCACTTGCGATCCGGGTGAAGCTCCAGTCCGCACACCAGCTGCGTACCGATCTGTTGCCAGTCGATGGTCTCGTGTACCAGGAGCGCGCCCCGCTCGCCGTTGTCGGGCACGACGTTGCCGCCGACCGCGGCGGATTCGAGCTCGGTGCGGTAGTTGACGAACAGGCTCGCGCCCAGCGAGACCTCGCGACTGAACCGCCAGCCCAGACCGGGCCCCACGAAGTAGTCGGCCATGGTCGAGTGCGCATCGACGCCGAGCTCGATGTCGCCGTCGCCGCCCGTCGAGCGCCCCCTGAGCTGCGTGCGCAAGAAGGCGGTCTGGTCGAGCGGCACGAACATACCCAGGCCGAGCCCGACGTCACCGAACTTGCGAGTCAGCGTCACCGCCGCCGGCACGGAGGCGAGGTTCATCATCGGCAGCCGCTTGATCGTAACGTTCGCGTCGGTGCTCTCGATGTCCGCCTCGCCGCCGAGCGTCAGCCGCAAGGCGTTGACGCTGACATCGAGCCGCAAGCCAGAAATCGTCGCCAGCCCCGCCGGGTTGTACCAGAGCGCACCGCCGCCGCGGGCGTCGGCCGTGATGGCGCCCGCTTGCAGCGCCGCCTCGCTGCTCATGTAGTAGTTGTCGAGGTTGCTCGCGAGGCTCGCTTGCGTCGCGCCGCTCGCGACCACGAGAGCAAGCGCTGCAGGGCGAACGCGCATGGCCAGATGATGGCGGCGTCGCGCCGCGCTGGCGACGAGCGAAAATCCTCACGGGCGAGCGCTAGCGCGCACACAAGTCGTTGATCGTCTTGACCAGAGCGGGCTCCTGCTTCGCGGCGCGATCGAAGTCGTTGCGCCGCGTGCGGGCGAGCTCGAGGTCCTGCTTCTCGAGCGCGACGGCGGCGCCTTCGAGAGCGGTGGCGGCCTGCGCGGCGAGCTTGCGGTAGCTCTCGACCGGGGGCCTGAGCTCGGCGGTCTCGATCTTGAGGGTGGAGAGGTCGACGTCGAGTTTCTTGTAGCGCTCGGCGAGCGCGCGCGACTCGCGGACTACCTCTGCGGGATTGGCGTAGTTCGGGCTGCCCTTGCCCTTGCTCTCGCTGATGAAGGCGTTGACCCGCTGGGCGAAGTCCGCGCACTCGCGGTTCTCGCGAAATTTGCCGCAGCCGGCGCAGAGAATCAGAGCGATCAGGACCCGGCGAGACATGGCGCTCAGTGAGCTTGGGGCCAGGCGAGACCCATGGCGATGGTGGCGATGGCGAGCGGGCCGACCCACAACGCGAACCACATGAAGCGCCCGCGCCTGACCAGGCGTTGCAAGAGCAAGAGCGCGCCGATGCCGACCAGGAGCGCGGCGAACGCGCCGAGCAGCGCCGGGGTCTCGAGCCGACCGTGCTCCAGCGCCTTGGGTGTCTCGAGCAGCAGCGCGCCGAGCACGGCCGGCAGCGACATCAGCATCGACAGCTCGAAGGCGCGGTCCGGGCGTACGCCGAGCCAGAGCGCGGAGGAGATGGTGGACCCGCTGCGCGAGAGGCCGGGCAGCACGGCGAAGCCCTGAGCGATGCCGATCGCGAGAGCGCCCCACAGCGACGGCTGCTCCGCGTCACCGCGGCGAGCGAGCCCCGAGAGCACGAGCACCACGGTGGTGCCCAGGAAGCCGAGCCCGATGGCCAGCGGATCCTCGGTCCAGCGCTCGACGGCGTTGCGCAGCCCCAGACCGATCAGCGCCGTCGGGATCGACGCGACGATGATCACCAGCGCGTCGCGGCCACCTGGCGTGGTGCGAAAGCGCGAGGGCTTGAACAGCGCGAGCAGCCCCTCGCGCAGGGCGCGCCAGAGCTGCTGGCGCAGGACGATCATGGTCGCCAGCAGCGTGCCGGCGTGCAGGAGCACGTTGAAGGTGAGCCCGCCGGTCTTCAGCCCGAACAGGACCTCGGCCAGCGCCAGGTGACCGTCGCTCGAAACGGGCAGGAACTCGGTCACGCCCTGGAGCGCACCGAGAGCAGCAGCGTGAAGGTGCGGTGAAGTCATCGTGATTCAGGGGCTCGCGAGCGCAGCTTCGACCAGTGCGGAGAGCTGACCTTCGCGCATCAGGCCGCTCCTCAGTGCCACGATCTTGCCGCGCTTGTCGAGCACGGCCAGGGTCGGCAGACCGAAGGCGTTGTAGGCCCGCGCCACGTTCTCGTCCTCGTCGAACAGCGCCGGAAACGAGCTCGGGTTCGCGCGGGCGTAGGCCTCGGCGTTCTGCCGCCGATCGCTCGTGGCGATGCCGACCAGCGTCACGCCCTGAGCCTGGTACTTGCTGGCGACGCGCTCGACGATCGGTCCCTGCGCCCGGCAGGGGCCGCACCAGCTGGCCCAGAAATCGAGGATCACGACCTTGCCGTCGAGGTCCGAGAGATGGAGCGTCGGCCGCGCGAATTTGTCGTTGATCACCGGCAGCGCAAAGTCGGGAGCCTGACCGCCCTCGAGCTCGCTCTTCTTGCCTTTACCGAGCAAGGGCAAGACGACGAGGCCGAACAGGATGGCGCCCAGGAAGACCAGGCCTGCCACCCACATGCCCGTCTGCGAATCGTCCTTTTTGCGGGCCGGCCTCGAGCTCGTCAAGCGGCGGCCTCCGCGCGCGGGCGCGCTTCGGGATCGGGCGGCAGCGGCAAGCGAATGATGAGCTTCGCGCCGCCGAGCGCGCTCTCGCCGGCCGCGATCGTGCCGCCGTGCTCGACCACGATCTTTTTCACGATCGCAAGGCCCAAACCCGTGCCCTCGGTCTTGGTCGTGACGTAGGGATCGAACACGCTCTCGCGCAGCGGACCGGGGATGCCGGGCCCGTTGTCCTCGACGGCGAGCTCGAGCGCGCCAGGCTTCTGCTCGAGCCGAACGACGATGCGTCCACCGCTCTTGCCGCTGTGCGCGAGCGCCTGAGCGGCGTTGCGCAGGAGGTTGATCACGACCCGACGCAGCATGTGCCGATCCATCATGACCTCGGCCGGCTTCTCCGGCAGCTCGAACTCGATGCGAGCCTGGTTGGCGGCTTCTTCCGCGCCCTGCTCGTCGTCGCGCAGCAACGGCTGCTCGGAGAGCTCGCGCAGGAACGAGGTCAGATCGGCTCGTTCGAGCTCGGCCTGTGGCAAGCGTGCAAAGTCGGAAAATTCCCCGACCAGCCGGCGGAGCGTCCCGACCTCGTCTTCCACGACCTCGAGCGTGGTGTCGAGCAGCTTCCTGTAGTCCGGCTCCGCGCCGGCGTAGCGGCGATGGATCTCCTGCACCGCGAGCTGGATCGGCGTGAGCGGGTTCTTGATCTCGTGCGCCAGGCGGCGCGCCATCTCCTGCCAGGCGCTGATGCGCTGCAGGTACTCGATGCGAGCGCGGTTGGCCTCGACCTCCTCGACCATGCGGTTGAAGGCACGCGCCAGATCGGTGAGCTCGTCGTTGCCGTCGGCGGGCACGCGCGTGGTCAGGTCTCCGGCGGCCACCTGCTGTGTGGCGCGGCTCAGCGCCGCGATGCGCGACGAGACGTCGCGCGCGAAGAACGAGCCCGCGGCCACGGCCAGTAAGATGGTGAGACCGAGCAGAGCCGTGAAGCTCAGCAGGTAGGCGCGCTGGTCGGACTCGCGCAGCTGATCGAGCTTCTTGTAACGATCGACGAACTCGCTCATCTCGTTGAGCTCGTCGAAGCGCGCGCGATCCGTGGCGAAGACCGCGACGATCTCCGGCTCTGCGGCCTTGTCGTCGTCCTCGTCGGCGCCTTCGCCGCGCGGCGTGCCCAGCGGCTTTCTCACCTCGAGCTGGTTCTCCTTTTCCGGATCGAGCGGTCGGCCACGATCGGCGCTGCCGAGCACTTCCTCGTCGCTGCGCACGACCAGCGAGACCAGCGTGGGGTGCTGCTGGATCATGCGCTCGAGCTCGCGCTGCACGGCTGCTTTCTGCCCGCCGAGCGCGGCGCTGCGCAGCGGCTCGTGGCTGGCGATCAGCGCCGCCTCGTGGCGCATGCTGGCCTTCACCGAGCGCGCGAGGTCCTGATAGACGCCGAGCGAGCGCTCGAGGTGAGCCTCGGTCTCGGGCAAGAAGAGCCGTGCCGCCGCGTCGCGCACCGTCTTCTCGGCCCAATAGACGGCACCCAGCAGCGGGATGAGCGCCGTGAGCATGATGGCGAGGGCCAGTCTGCGTCGAATGCGGCCCGAGCCGGCCATCGCGCGCATCTTCCCCTAGAGTGAGCCTCGGGACAATGTTCTCGAATTCAGCGTGAAAGAAGCCGTGAAAGCAGCTTGAGCGGGTCGAAGCCGAGCCAGTCAGCCACGTCGCGTTCGACGGCCGACAGGCCTTCGATGCGGCCGATGCGCTGGCCGACACCGGCAAACAAGCCGCTCACCCCGGCGCGCTCCGCCAGCGCACGCAGGCCCTGAAAGGCGGCGCGCCCGAGATCGAGGCCGAGCGGTACGGCGACGGCGGCCGGCGCCGGTGAGAGCACCACGTCGCGCGCCGCAACAGCCGCCGCCCAGGCGCCAGGGCCCTCGGCCGCGGCCAGCCGGCGCAGCGTGGCGTACTCCGCGTAGCAACCGAGCGACAGCGGCGCGACCTTCTGCTCGATCGCGTCCTGCAGGTAGCGATAGTCGCGCCGGAAATCACCCGACAGGAAGCCGATCGTGGCGCGGAGCTCACCCGGACCTACCAGCGCGTCGAAGCCACGCTCGCCACGCCGCGCCACGAGGCAGGTCGAAAGATCGCCTCCTTCGAACACAGCGAGCGCGAGCGCACGCCCGCGCGGGCAGATGGCGTCCAGCACCGACAGCACCAGATTCTCGCGGGGCACCGGCCATTCCGACGCCGGCGTCGGGTGGAGCCGGATCGCGCCCTCCTGCTCGAGCTCGCGCAGCACCGCCACGAGCAGCAGCGACTGCGTGAGCATGTCGTCCTTCTGCTCGACGCGCTCGGCGAAGCGCTCCATCAACTCGTCGAGCGCGCCGAAGCCGAGCTCGGCGGCCCAGCGCGCCTGGTGCCGCTCGGCGAGCTCGGCGAGCGGTACCGGCCAGGGCTCGCTGGCGGGGTCGATCCGGCCGCTCAGCGTGCTCACCAGCTTGCGCAGGTGGTTGCCGCTGGTGACGGCCACCACGCCGCCGCTCGGGCCAGTTGCCCCGTTCGAGCCGGGCCCGCGGAAAGCGTCGAAAACCAGCTGCCACTGTCGAGCATCGAAGCCCGCGACGCGAACGTCGGGAGTGAACACGAGACTTCACTATACTAGGCGGGCGATGGACGAAACGTTAAAGGACGGCCGGGCCGTAGCGCAGGATCTGCTGGCTTTTCTCGACGCCAGCCCCACGCCGTACCACGCCGTGGCCGAGGCGGTTCGGCGCCTGCAGGCCGCGGGCTACCAGGCCTGCGACGAGCGCGAACCCTTCCGCGCCGAACCCGGAGCCCGCGGCTACCTGGTGCGCGGCGGCGGCACGTTGATCGCCTTCGAGCTCGGCCAGGTGCCGCCCGAAGAAGGCGGCTTCGTGCTGATCGGCGCCCACACCGACTCGCCCAACCTCAGGCTCAAGCCGCAGCCCGACTTCACCACGCAGGGTTTCGCCGAGCTCAGCGTCGAGGTCTACGGCGGCGTGCTCCAGAGCACCTGGCTCGATCGCGATCTGTCCCTGGCCGGACGCGTGATCCTGGCCGGCGGCAAGAGCGAGCTCGTGCGCTTGTCTGGACCCCTGGCCCGCATCCCGAACCTCGCCATCCACCTGAACCGCGAGGTCAATACCCAGGGTCTGCAGCTCAACGCCGAGAAGCACCTCTTGCCCGTGCTCGGCCTGGAGCGAGAAAAGGACAGCCCCCGCATCCTGGATCTCGTCTCCGGCGCGCTCGGCGGCGCGGGTAAGGGAGCCACACCGGGCGATCTGTCCGGCTTCGACCTCTGCCTGTTCGACGCGCAGGGCGCCACCCTGGGCGGCGCCAACGGCGAGTTCATCTTCTCGGCGCGGCTCGACAACCTGGCCTCGTGCCACGCCGCGCTGAGCGCACTTCTCCAGGCCGGACCTCCCGGCGCCGCCGCGCGGGTGATCGCCCTCTACGATCACGAGGAGGTCGGCAGCCAGAGCGCGATCGGCGCACGTTCCCTGCTGCTCTCGAGCACGCTCGAGCGGCTGACGCTGGCCTTTCACGGCGCCGGCCCGCAGGCGCTGCCACGCGCGCTGGCCCGTTCGTTCTTGATTTCCGCAGACATGGCGCACGCGGTGCACCCCAACTACCCCGAAAAACACGACCGCCAGCACCGCCCGGAGCTCGGCAAGGGACCGGTGATCAAGGTCAACGTCAACCAGAGCTACGCCACCGACGGCCCGAGCCAGGCCGCCTTCGCCGACGCCTGCCGCGCCGAGGGCGTGCCCTACCAGTACTTCAGCGCACGCAACGACATGCCCTGCGGCAGCACGATCGGTCCGATCACCGCCGCCAGGCTCGCCCTGCGCACCGTGGACGTGGGCAACCCGATGCTCAGCATGCACTCCTGCCGCGAGATGGCGAGCAGCGAAGATCCCGCGGCCATGACCCGTGTCATGCGCCGACTGCTGCGCGAGCCGCCGCTTCTGGATCCCGCGATCTGACGTCAGCGTCCGCCGCGGAAACGCTCCAGGAGCGCGCCGGCGGAGCCGCCGCGATCGAGCGTCGCAGCGAGCGTCCGAGCACGTTCGTCGAGATCGATCTGGAAGGTCAGGGTCGGCGCGCCGTTCAGGTGGTAGCGCAGATCGGCGATCGAGATACGCATGCCGGAGGGCTCGCGTGCCTGCTCGCTCACGACGGGGAAGCGGGCCCAGGCGAGCGCTTCACGGACGGTTGCGTTGCTGCGGGCCAGAGGACTCAGGAGCTCGCCCGTCGCGCGTAGGTGGGTCGCCTGCTGCTCGGGCGAGCCCAAAGCACTGACGCGACCGACGGCGTAGCGATCGGCGATCACGGCGACGTAACGCCAGTGGGTCGGACCGAGCCAGGAGGGAAAGACCTGCACCGCTTCGGCGTTCGGATACGACGCACGCACACGTGCGCCGAGCTCTTCACGGATCGCGATACGCGCTGCCAGGTAGAGGCACGAGACGGCCGCACCGGTCAGGAGCGCGCGACGAACCAGCGTTCGCCGGCGGATCCCCCACAGCGCCCCCACCAGCAGCGGCAGGGTGAACAGGGGGTCGACCACCATCATCCAATCGAGGGTCACACGCGCGGTCGAGAACGGCAGGGCCAGGCGCGTGCCCCAGCCTGTCCAGGCGTCTGCGAGCAGGTGTGCGAACAAGACGGCCGGCAAGCACCAGAGGAAGATCGAGAGCGTGGCAGCGCGGCGAAAAATCAGCTTCGTCAGCGCGGTCGAGACCAGCGCGACGAGCGGCGCGGCGATTATCGAGTGCGTCAGTCCGCGGTGGGCCCTGAGCGAGTGCAGCACGGAGTCGCTGGCCGGCCAGAGGTAGTCGAGATCCGGAAGCTCGGCCGCCAGCACGCAGCCGACGAGCACCGCGACGCGATCCCGGTCCGGGCGGCGGAGCGCACCGACAGCGAGCCCGAGCAAGCCATGCGTGAGTGAATCCATTCAGCGCATGCCGCCTGTCGGCGTGGTCAGACTTCGACTGCGCGCTCGCCCAGATCGGCCTGGCAGGTGACGCACTTCTTGGGCACGCCAGTGTGGTGGTAGACCTGCGCGCAACGGGGACACAGACGCGCGTCACGCTCGAAGGCGATGGCCTTACCCGTCTTGGCGCAGACGCGACCGGCGACCTGGAGATCTTCGACCAGCACGAGCTCGCCGTCGCTGTCCTTGGGCTCGGGCAGATCGCTCAAAGCTTCGCGGCGCACGTCCATGACGTCGGGGACGCGACGCGTGCCCTCGGCGAGGATCCAGGCGACGGCAGTCTTCTGGGAGGCGAGCGGCAGCACGATGGGCGCCCCCTTCGACTTGATGTGGAGCTTGCCGGCCTCGACGTAGACGCGATCGATGTCGCACCAGGGCACGCGCACGAGCTCGTTGCCCTTCTCGAGCGCGATGCCGGCGTCGCCGATGCGCACGGTCGACGGCTTCTGGTCGCCGAAGAGGAGCGCGGCGCCGAGCGTGAAGGCGCCACCGGCCAGGATGAAGGGAGCGTGCTCGAGCGGGACGGCTCGAATCCACTGGGCGTAGACACCCGCGCCGAGCGCCAAGCCGCCGATGACGCCCGCGCCCACCATCAGGTTCGACGCCTGACCGCTCTCGCCTCCGAAGCGACGTTCCTTGCGTTCGCGTTTCCGCTTCTTCTTGGCTTTTTTGCCCTCGACCATGTGGGGGCGGAGGCTAGTGCCGGGCGCCCGGCTTGGCAAATGGCTCGACGCCCTGCCGGTTTTGCTCTGTTGACCCGCTCCGGCCGCTCGCTCAAAACGGACGCCTGTGAGAGCACTGGACAGCCGCCTGCTGCTGCTCGCCCTGCCCGCGCTGACCGCTTCGGTGCTGGTGGTCGTGCTCGTGGGAGGCCTGGCCGAGCGCAGCGTGCGGGCCGCGCGGGTGTACGGCGGACCCACCGGCGCACCGGAGCAGAGCTACCGACTCGAGCTCGTCGATAGTCATCGCGGCGTGCAGACTCCTGCAGCCGGGGGCAGCCTGCGGGTCGTCGTACGCGGCCCTGCTGGCCGTGAGCTGGCCTGGACAGGCTCGGCGGGTGCGGACGGTGTCGCCGAGGTGCCATCGCTCGCGCTACCGCCGGCAGAACGCTACGAGCTCAGTGTTCTCCAGGGCGACGCCGTCCTGGCCGCGGGCAGCGTGGGGCTCTCGGCCGAGGCCTGGCTCAGCGCGGCCACGCGCCGTGGCGGTTGGCGGGCGGTCAAGCTCGATGACACGACCGACATCGAGCTCGCACCGGCGCGCGGGGTGCTGGCAGTGCCGTTCGCGAGCGAGCTCCTCTTGCGTGTGCGGCGCAACGGACAGCCGCTGAAGGCGACGCTCGAGCTCGCGGCCGAGGGCGCCAGCGTCCAGAACGCGCGCACGACGAGCGACGAGATGCCCGGGCGAATCGCGCTCACGCCGAGCGCTCACGCCGTAGAGCTCCGCGTCAGCGTCCAGCCGGAAGGCGAGGCGCCGCGCGAGGTCAAGACGACACTCACGGTCGTCGCGGGGGCCTTCGACGCCGTGCTCGACGGCGAGCAGTTGATCGTGACCTCACCCGTTCCGCGCGAGCGCGCCTATTTCACGCTGGTGACCGCGCACCGGCGCGTCGGGGGCGGCTCGCTGGCGCTGGGCAGCGACGGACGCGGCGGAGCGAGCGGGCGGGCGCAGCTGCCTCCGCTTCCGGCCGAGCCGATCTGGGCCGTGGTGGCAAGCTCTCCCGATCTCGTCAGCGCCGCGCGCGTCGGATATCCGATCGGCAATCAGGCCGAGCCGGCTCGAACGCTCGACGTCCCCGAGCGCCTCCTGCTCGACGGATTGCCACGCGCGCTGTCGCGCGAGAGCGGGCGGCGCAAGAAGGTGCGCCTCGTCGCCGCCGCCGTCTGCGCTCTCTCGCTGCTGCTCGGTGTGCTCTTGCTCGCCTGGCGCTCACAGCGCTCGGCGCATGCGCTCGCTCGTCACTTCGAGCAGAGCGGTCTCGCAGCCGAAGAACGCCGCGCGCTCTCGTCTCAGCCCTCGCTCTGGCTCACGACCGCCCTCGCCGCGGTCGGGTTGGGCTTCGTTGCGCTGCTCATCTTCGCTCTGGTGCTGAACCGCTGAAGCTGGATTATGCAATCATATCAGTTAGTTGCAAAAATAAGCCAGCTCGCGTCGAAGTGGGCGCCGCTCGATCGTCGTGTGCGTGAAGGAGAGACCATGCGTTTCATGATGATGCACAAGAGCGACCCGAAGACTGATGACGGCACTCCGCCTCCACTGGAGCTGATCGAGAAAATGGGGGCGTTCGTCGGCGGGTATGCTTCAGCGGGCAAGCTGCTCGACGGCGCCGGCCTCGGCCCGAGCAGGACCCGAACCCGCCTGACCTTCCGCAACGGACGATGCACGACGACGCGGGGACCGTACGCAGGCGAGCACGAATTGCCCGCGGCCACGCTGCTGCTCAAGGTCCGTACCCTCGACGAGGCCATCGGCTGGGCGGAGCGCTACGGAAAGATCCTGGGCGACTGCCAGATCGAGCTCGGTAAGGTCAACGAACCCTGGGATCTCGGCATGATGCCGCCGCCCGAGAACCCGCCGCTGCAGATCCTCCTGATCGAGAAGGCCGACAGTGCCACCGAGTCGGGCGGCCGTAGCTCCGAGCAGAAGGCCGCGCTGTCTCGGCTCAAGACCGAGATGACCAAGGCGTCCGTGCTCGTTCGCTCGCTCCGCCTCGGGCCGAGCGCCGCAGGCAAGCGCCTGATCTTCACCAACAACGACCTGCGAGTGATCGACGGTCCCTTTGCGGAATCGAAGGAGCTCATCGGCGGCTTCGTGGTCATGGAGCTGTCGGGCATGGACGAGGCGATGGACATCTCGCGGCGCTACGTGGCCATCCTCGGAGGCACGCTCGAGCTCGACGTCCGTCTCGTCGACCAGGACGACTGAGCGATTGAAGAGTCAGACCTCCACGATCTTGATCTCGATCGTGGGACGCGTGCCGGAGATGTCCTCGACCTTGCGGCGCAGCGCGCGGCGAGCCCACTCCGCGAGCTCGAGGCCGCGGCCGGGACGATAGGTCTCGAAGGCCCGCGCGAGCTCCTTGGCCAGCACGCGCAGCGCGTCGTCGTTCTCGTCGACGTGCGGAACGCCGCGCGCGCTGATCGTCGGCGGAACGACGAGGACGCCACGATCGACGGTGAGCACGGCCACGACGATGCCCCAGCGGCCGAGCTCGGCGCGCGTTTGTAGCACTTCGGGCGCGATTTCCTCGCCGCCCATGGCGACGTGAACGATGCCGTAGGGAACGGGGTCGTGAGCTCTGACACCGCTCTCGTCGAGGGCCACGCTGGTGCCGTTCTCGACCACGGCGGTGCTGTTCACACCGACGTCGCGAGCGAGCTCGGCATGTCGCATGAGGTGATGCAGCGAGCCGTGCACGGGCACGAAACCCCTGGGGCGACAGAGCTCGATCATGTGGCGCTGCTCGGCGCGCGCCGCGTGGCCGCTGGTGTGCACGCCAGGGTCGGTGATGCGGCTATGAACGCGGATGCCCAGGCGCAGCAGGTCGTTCATCATGTGGAACACGCCGCGCTCGTTGCCCGGGATGGCGCGGCTCGACATGATCACCGCGTCGCCTTCTTCGAGCTTGAGCGCGGGGTGGATGCCCGAGGCCAGCCGGCGCATGGCCGAGTTGCGCTCGGCCTGGGTGCCGCCGGCGAGGACCAGCAGGCGCTCGCGCGGCACGCTCTGGGCCTCGTCGGCCGAGATCAGGAGATCACTGCCCCAGTTCAGGCGGCGGATCTGCCGGGCGATCTCCACGTGCGAGTCGAGGCTGCGCCCGAGCAGGCAGATCTTGCGGCCCACGCGCCGCGCCATCTCGCCGAACAGGATCAGTCGCTGCACGTTGCTCGCGAACATGGCAATGACGACGCGGCCGCGCGCGGCCTCGACCAGACTCTCCACGGCGCGCCCCACGCCGCGTTCCGAGCCCTGGCGTACGTCGACGTCGATGTTGGTGCTGTCGCTCAGGAGCAAGCTCACGCCCTCGTCACCCAGGGCCATCAGACGTTCTTCGTCACTCGGCTCGCCGTCGGGCGGATCCTCGTCGAAGTTGAAATCACCGCTGTGCACGATCGTGCCCGCGCGTGTGCGGATGCAGAGCGCGCTGGCCTCGACGATGGAGTGCGTGACGCGGATCGGCTCGATCTCGAACGGACCGAGCTTGTAGACCTGACCTGCGTGAGCCTGTCTGAGATCGAGCTCGCTGGGCCCGAAGCCGTGATCGTCGAGGCGGCGCTTGGCCACGCCCAGCGCGTGCGGCGGGCCGTACACGGGCAGCTCGAGCTCGCTCAGCAGGTACGGCAGCGCGCCCACGTGGTCCTCGTGTCCGTGCGTGAGAAAAACGCCGGCGATGCGCTCGCGCCGAGCCACGAGCCAGCTGAAGTCCGGGTGCAGGACGTCGACGCCCAGATCGTCCTCGGGAAACCCAGCGCCGCAGTCGACGATCAAGATGCCGTCGCGCTGCTCGATGGCCATGCAGTTCATGCCGATCTGACCGAGTCCGCCGAGCGGGACGATGCGCACGAGATCGGATTCGGGCTCCGGCATGGGCCGGGGATCCTAGTGGTCCGCCGCTGAAAATACAGTCGTTTCGGCGCCCGGCGCTGCCCTGCGCCGAAAAAAGGTGCTAGGCCACGGGCGTGAAACAGGTCACCCCGGAAGAGGCCGCAAAGCTCCTCGAGCAAGGCTACGTGTACGTCGACGTGCGCAGCGAGCAGGAGTTCGAGCAGGGGCACCCGCGCGGCGCGTTCAACGTTCCCATCAATCTCGTTACCCCCGGCGGGACGCTCCCGAATACGGAGTTCGTCGCAGTGATGGAGCGCGCTTTCGGCAAGGACGCCAGGCTCGTCGTCGGCTGCAAGGCGGGCCCGCGCTCGAAGCGTGCGGTGGCACAGCTGGAGCAAGCCGGCTTCACCGACCTCGCGGAGATGTCAGCGGGCTGGTCCGGCTCGCGCGATGCGTTCGGTCGACCGACTCCTGGCTGGAGCAGCGCCGGCCTGCCGACGGACAGCGGCGCTCCGAGTGGCCACGGCTACACCGACGTGAAGCAGCGCTCTGCCGGCTGAGCTTCACGCGCTCCCCTGTTCGGGCGCCACGGCGAAGTGGCCGTCCGAGATGACGGGACCCGACGGTCTGGCCTGCGCTCCGCCGGGCCCGAAGGCGTCGACGACCGCGGCGAGCTCCGCTGCCTGAAAGCGCTCCGTCGCGGGCTTCGGCGCTCCGGGCGCAGGCAGGCTGTCGATGAGCATCGTCCGGGTCGGAAACGCGAACGTCACGCCGAGCGCCTGTGCCAGGCGCAGGATCTCGAGGAAGACGTTGTGCCGCTGGCGCAGCTCCTCCGACCAGGTGTCGACCTTGAAGAAGAAGTAGACGAGGACGTCGAGCGAGCACGCACCGAACCCGGCCATGTGTACCTCGTACAGATCCTTGCGCGTGTAGGGGTTGGCGCGCAGCACGGCGCGGATCCCTTCGACGAAGGCCTGCATCTTTTCGGGCGGTGTGTCGTAGGTCAGGCCCAGCGTGATGTTCGTGCGCCGGTACTCGCGCCGACCGTAGTTGTCGATGTTGGCCTCGGTGAACTTGGCGTTCGGCACCGTCATCTGCGAGTTGTAGAAGGTCCTGATGCGCGTCGAACGAAAGCCGACCTCTTCGACGATGCCTTCGGCCCCCGCGATCGCGACCCAGTCGCCCACCTGAAACGGCCGATCGGCGAAGATCATGATGCTGCCGAAGAAGTTCGCCAGCGTATCCTTGGCGGCCAGCGCCACGGCGATGCCGCCGATGCCGAGGCCGGCCAGCAGCGAGCCGATGTTGACGTCCAGGTTCAGCAGCACGAACACGACGCCGGCGACGAAGGTGAAGATCTTCAACGACTTGCGCATCAGCGGGATCAGCTGATCGTCGAGCTTCGATTCGCTCCTGGCCGCGCCGGCGGACAGCCGCTCGGAGAGCACGTCGACCAGGCGATACGCCGCCAGGGTCACCGAGACCACGACGAGGAGCCTGACGGCGACGAGCAGCGCGTCCTCTGCAGCCGGCGGCAAGCGCAGCGCGCGGTACGACACGCGCAGCACCGCGGCCATGATCAACGTGGCGCCGGGCGAGGCAAAGACGTCGACCAGCCGCGCCGCCCAGGCCTGGCCCAGGTTGTCGACCAGGTGTCGGACGCGGCTCTTGACGACGTACTGGATGACCTTGCGGACGATCAGGCCGAATAGCAGGATCAGCAGGATCGCCAGGTACTGCCAGTATTCGACGCCAAAGAGCTGCCCCCGCAGCCAGGGCGGAAGCCGTTCGACGAAGGTGACATCGATCATCACTTTTTCCTTCCGATGACCCGCGGTCATCAGCGGAGCGCGAGCGAAACACCGCCGCGCTGTGACGCCGACCTTAGCGCGCCTCGTGTTGCGGCAGCGAGCGCGCGAGCCCCGCCGCGAGCAAGTCGCGGTCGCGCAGCGCTCGCCGGACGATCACGCCCGCCACGCTGAACAGATGCCAGGGCCGAACACCGCTCTGCTCGTCGGCGTAGACCGGACGTACCGGCACCTCGGAAACGCGCATGCCGCGCGCCGCGAGCATCAGCAGGAGGTCGTTGGGGTAGCCGTAGCGGGGCCAGAGCTCGCCCAGCGGCAGCTCCCGCGCCGCGTGCGCGGACAGCACCGTGTAGCCACACTGGCAGTCGTCGACATCGAGCCCGCTGGTCATGCGAGTCAGCAGAGACAGCGCGCGGCCGCCCCAGCGGCGGTGCAGCGGCATGCGCCGCGACGAGGGGTGCCGGAAACGATTGCCCTTGACGTAGTCGGCCTGACCGCGCGCGACCGGCGCGACGAGGCCGGGCAGATCGCCTGGATCCATCTGATCGTCGCCGGCCATGACCACGAGCACCTGGAAGCCGTCTTCGAGCGCCTGGCGGTAACCGCTGGAAATGGCCGCGCCCACGCCCCGGTTCCGCTCGTGCCGGACGGTGCGAACGCGCTCGTCGCCGAGTGACTGGGCCTGTTCCAAAGTGCGATCGTCGCTGGCATCGTCGACCACGTAAACGGCGTCGACGAAGCGCGGAACCCGGCTCAACATGCGCGCGATCAGGCGCTCTTCTCGGTAGGCCGGGACGATCACGGCCACTGACTTGGCTTCGAACATGAAGAAGGTGCCGGAGAGTTTCACGCTTGCCACGCCCCCGCAACGAGGGAGCGCCCCAAGCCCGCGTTCAGTCGTGCTAAGCGGTTCCAACGCGATGGTGAGCCCCGCCCCCCCCAGCCGCTCCAGCAGGGAAGGCCGCTCATCCTCGCTCAGGCTCACGAGCCCCTTGCCCGCGGCGCCGCGCAGGTCTCGCCGTGCCCTCCGCCTCGTGCTCCTGCTGCTGGCGGCAGCCGTCACCGTGCCCGTGGTGGCCCTGATCGTCGCGCTCGTCACCTATCCGAGTGATCGTACGCCCGAGGGCGCCTACTACCGTGTGGTGATCGCGGTGAACAACGGCAGCCCGCGGGATTTCTTCGCCTACATCGAGACGCCGGCGCAACACGCTGCCTACACCATCGGCGACTACCGCAAGCGCACCCGTCAGCGCGTGCTCGCCGCCTACCCCGAACCGGAGCGCAGCTCGCTGTCCAAGGTATACGAGGCGGAGGCCACGGCGCCGGACGGCTCGGACGTGTTCGCGCTGAATGCCAAGCGCCGCGGCTGGGTCAATCGTCTGCGCAAGGACCTGTCCGGCGTGAAAAAGGTCGAGGTCTCGGGTGATCGCGCCACCGTCGTGACCGCGCTCGGTACGCGCTACCCCTTCCGGCGTCGCGATAACGGCATCTGGGGCCTGACGCTGTTCACGGCCGAGCTCAGCGCCGAGGCCGAGCGCGCCGCCCGCGACTTCGCCGTGATCGACAAAGCCGCCGGCGACTACGAACGCGCCAGGCAATCCGAACGCAAGCCGTGATCGGCGCGCTTACGAGCTGATGGCGCGTTCGACCAGGGCGTCGGCGTAGCGCAGGGCGTGCTCGATATCGAAGCACTCGTCGAGATCGGCGGGCGTGAGGCGCTGGCTGATCTCGCTGTCGGCGCCGAGCAACTCGCGGAACACGCCCTCACCGCGGAACGCGCGCATGGCGTTGCGCTGAACGAGCTCGTAGGCCTGCTGGCGAGCGAGCCCCTTCTCGACGAGCGCGAGCATGACGCCCTCGCTGAAGAAGAGGTTGCCCGAGCGCTCCAGGTTCTGGCGCAGGCGCTCGGGGTAGACGACCAGGCCCTCGACCAGGCCCGCGGCGCGATCGAGCATGAAGCCGAGCGTGGCGGTGGCGTCGGGCGCGATCATGCGCTCGACCGAGGAGTGGGAGATGTCGCGCTCGTGCCAGAGCGCGACGTTCTCGAGCGCAGGCACGACGGCCGCGCGCACCACGCGGGCCAGGCCGCACAGGTTCTCGCTGAGCACGGGGTTGCGCTTGTGCGGCATCGCGCTCGAGCCCTTCTGGCCCTGCGAAAAGCGCTCCTCGGCCTCACCGACCTCGGTGCGCTGCCAGTGCCGCACGTTCGTTGCCAGCCGCTCGATGGCCGCGGCCATCAGCGCCAGCGCCGAGAAGTAGGCGGCGTGGCGATCGCGCGCGACCACCTGCGTGGAGACCGTCTCCGGGCGCAGACCGAGTCGCGTCAGCGCCTGTTCCTCGATCTCGGGGGCGAGGTGCGCGTAGCTGCCGACGGCGCCCGCAATCTTGCCGACAGCCACCTCCTGGCGAGCGACGAGCAGGCGCTGACGGC
>DATLIL010000226.1:0-5311 GCA_035539475.1 Polyangiaceae bacterium | reverse complement strand
CATCAGGCCCCCACCCGCGCCCAGAGCTCGAGCGGGTCGAGCTCGGAGTAACTCGAGATCACGCGCTCGGCGCCCGCCACCAGGCCGCGGTCGAGAGCGGGGTCGCACAGGGCGATCACTCGCATGCCCGCCGCCACCCCGGCGCGCACGCCCGTGGGCGAGTCCTCGAAGACCACGCATTCACTGGCGGGAACTGCGAGCCGCTCGGCTGCGAGCAAGAAGATGTCGGGCGCCGGCTTCGGGCGTGCGAGCGCAGCGTCGTCAGCGCAGACCGTCGCAGTGAAGTGAGAGATCCAGCCATGATGTCGGGTCTTGCGCGCCAGCAGCCTTCGGTCGCTGCTCGTCGCGAGTCCCAACGCAACGCCTGCGCGCGCCAAGCTCTGGAGCAACGCTCCCGCTCCTGGCACCTCGGGCACCGACTCGAAGAGTCGCTCGAGGATCGGCTTGCGCCGTTCCAGAAAACTCTCGGGGCTGATCGGCAGGGAGAGGTGTTCGACGATGATCCGCGCGCTCACCATGGCAGGGTTGCCCATGCACCGGGTTTTGAGCGCCCAGTCGTACGTCTTGCCGAAAGGTGCGACGACCTCCTGAATCGCAAGCGTGTAGAGCGGCTCGGTATCGACGAGAACGCCGTCGAGGTCGAAGATCGCTGCGCGCGTCGGCGTGGCCACGCCACCGAAATATCACGGGTTCGGTGGCGCGCAGGAAATCAGATCTCGCGGCCGAGTGCTGCGAGCACGCCGTCGAGCAGGGCCTCGTCGCGGCGCATGACCGCAACCGACAACAATCGCGCGTGTTCGTTGCTGGCCGGGAGCTGGTCGAGCAGCTGGCGACCGAGGCGAAGCTTGCGCTCCAGCCGCTCGTGCGAGGTGAGTTCCCCGGGCGCGGAGGACATCCGCGGGCGCGGGGCCGGTCCGTCGCCGGACGCCCGCCGGATCCGAGAGTCTTCCTCGGGGGCGGTGTCCAGATTGGGACGGGACGGACGCGCTGACGTAGTCATTGGAGCCTTACCTCGGAACCAATTCGTTGCAGTTTTCATTCCGTTCCTTGGGTAAGACGTATGACTTTGGTGAAAGGGCCGATTTCGGCGGGAAATTCCTCGGGTGGGTTCCAGATCTCGGTCATCGGGCCGGGATCCACATTCAGTGCCGGTGCACTGCCGCGGGTAGGATTCACGGCCGAGACCCTGACAATCGCGTCAGAGTGCTGTGATTTTTAATACTTAGGGGTGCATGAAAGTTTTGCGACCACACAGCCGAATCTTGCCATTCACCTCCGGCATTCCTATGGTTGCGCCCACCTTGGGAACGCGAAGCTGGCTGTTAATCAGGGAGACGCCGGAGTCGCCCCGGATGTTCGAGAGCGACTTGGTCGACTTGTTCTCGCGCACCCATCCGGTGATTGTTCCGCTGCTGTACGTACCGGGCTCCGCCCTCCTTTGTTACCTGAGTGTTGCGCGCGGTGGGCAGAGCGCGTGGATGACGGCGTTGCTCTTCGCCGCGGGGTTCGTCACCTGGACCCTGGCCGAGTACTGGCTGCACCGCCTGTTCTTCCACTGGCATCCGCCGGGCAAGTGGGGTGAGCGCCTACACTTCCTGGTGCACGGTGTTCACCACACCTGGCCCAAGGACAAGTACCGCCTGGTGATGCCGCCGGCCGTGAGCCTCACGCTCTACTTCGTGTTCGGCGCCATCTGGTACGCGGTGGCCGGCCCGAGCCTTTGGTTCGGCGTGCACGCCGGCTTCGTGTTCGGCTACATGTTCTACGACCTGACGCACTACTGGGTGCATCACTTCTCGCCGCGCACCGACTACGGCCGCCGGTTGAAGAAGAACCACATGCTGCACCACTTCAAGGACCCGGAAGCGCGCTTCTGTGTCTCGAACATGGTGTGGGATCGTTTGTTCGGTACGGCAGGCAAGTGAAGAACAGCCCGGCGCTCTTGCCGGTCATCCCCGAGAAGGTCCGGCTCCACCCGCTGACCGCCGCACTGCTCACGACCGCGGCCTTCCTCGACATGGCGGACGACGAGCAGATCCCGCCGGCCGTGGCCCAGCCCGTGCTCCAGCGCGTGGGCCTCTACGTCCAGCGCCTCTCCGATGAAGGGGCGGATCGCCTGGCCTCCGACCTCGAGCGCCTCGCCAAGTATGCCGAGCAGGCGGGCTGGCCCACTGAAGCGCGCGAGTTCGTCGAGCAATTCATGTCCTACTGCGGTTTCGCCCCGGCCGACGCGGACGACGATGAAGAGGCCGAGGACGACGGAGACGCCGAAGACGGCGAGGACGACGAAGAGACCGAAGGCGCCGAAGACGCAGCGCCTCCCAAACCGAAGCGCTAGAACTGCCTCGTGCCCGAGGGCGAATGGTCCATCGACAAACTGGTCCCCGGAGGTGCCGGCATGGCGCGTCTGGCAGACGGGCGTGTGGGCTTTGCAGCGGGAGCGCTGCCTGGCGACGTCATCCGCGTGCAGACGCAGCGCGAGCACAAGGGCCACGTCGAGGCCGAGCGCTTCGAGCTGCTGCGAGCGAGTAGCGAGCGGATCGAGCCGCCTTGCCCGGTGGCGCGTGAGTGCGGTGGCTGCGATTGGATGGCGCTCTCCGTGGAGGCGCAGCGGCGTCACAAGCTCTCGTTGCTGAAGCAGGCGCTCGAGCGCACGGGCGGGTTTCACGGCTTCGGGGAGATCGCGATCGAGCACGCCGGCCCCGAGCTAAGCTACCGCAACAGGCTGCGGTTTCAGATCGACGAGCAGGGCGAGCTCGGCTTCTTTGCGCGCGGGACGAACAAGCTCGTCGTGATCCAGAGCTGTCTGGTCGCGGCGCCGGCGCTCGAGCAAGCGTTCCAGACCTTGCGCCGCGTCGCGGGCGAGCAGCGTGAACCACTGTCGCGCTTCGCTTCCGCCGAGCTTCGCGTGGCCAGCGACGAGCAGCGGCCCAGCCTGCGCCTCGAGCCGCGTGGCGAGCTCGAAATCGCCGCGTTCCGCCGGCTGCAGTCGGCGCTCGGCTCGGATTTCGAGCTCAGCGCTGCAGGACGCTCGGGGTCGCCCGTGCAGCGCTTTGCCCTGCCCGAGAACGTCACGCTGCACGCCCCAGCCAACGCGTTCACGCAGGTGAACTGGGCGGTGAACGAGCTACTGGTCGGCGCCGTCGTGGCTGGGGCCCGAGCGCGGGGGGCACGAACCTTTTGCGATCTCTATGCGGGCGCCGGCAACTTCACGCTGCCCTTGCTCGCCGCCGGCCTGCGCGGCGTGGCGGTCGAGGGACACGGGCCCGCGCTCCACGCCGGAGAGCAAGCGGCTCGGGAACAGGGCCTGGCCGGCGACTTCGTTGCCGGGGAAGTCGGCGGCGCGCTGGCCCGTCTGGCGCGCGGAGGTCGGCGCTTCGATCTCGTGGTGCTCGACCCGCCTCGCGCCGGCGCTCGTGACGTGCTCGAGCGGCTGGCGAACGTCGCCGCGAGCGCCATCGCCTACGTGGCGTGCGATCCGGTCACGCTGGCGCGTGATCTCAAGTGGCTGGCAGCGCACGGCTTCGAGCTCGGGCAGGTGACGGCCTACGACATGTTCCCGCAGACACACCACTTCGAAACCTTGGCCTGGCTGCAGCGCGTCTAGTCGCCCCCGCGCAACTTCTTGCGCAGCTCCTTCATGGCCTCGTCGATGGCCAGAGCGAGCTTGGCTTGCTGCTTCGGGGTCAGCACCTTGGCGAGCTCGTCGAGCTCCTGCTGGCGTAGCTTGCCGAGCTTCTGCTGGGCGTCGACCAGGCTACGCAGGCCCCGGGTGTAGGCGGCCTGGTCGTTCTGATCGAGCTCGAGCATGGCGCGGAGCTTCTTCTTTTCTTCGCGCTGCTGGGCTTCCAGCTTTTCGCGCTCGAGCTGAAACCTGTCGAGGATCTTCTCCGTCGCCTGCGCCGTCTTTTCGTCGAGGCCGACGCGCTCGCGCAAGACCCTGCCTCGGTGCTCGCGCATCTTGTCGTGAAGCTCTGCCCGCTTGTCACCGCGTCTGCCGGGCTCGGCGGCCGCCGGAACGGTGAGCGAGAGCGCGATGGCCGTGACGGCGACCTTCCAGAAGCAAGAACCCATCATGATCCCTCCAGTGCCGCCAGCCAGTCGTCGAGCTCCGCGTCGGCGACGTCCGACGACAGATCGAACGAGAGCGGCTCGTCGTCGCCCGAAGCGACGTCTGCTTCTTCTTCGCGTGCGAGCGCGGCGCTCGCCGACGGCGCAGGCGCCGCCACGGCACTGGCGACGACGATGGCGCTCGGCTCTCCGCTCGGCGCCGGCGGCGCGAACGGACCTGCCTCGCTGAACAACACCGCGCCGAGCGCGCCGACTCCGGCGCAGATACCGCCCAGCGCCGGGGCCCAGACCCAGCGCGGCAGCCAGCGCGGCGTGCGCGCTGCCCGCTCCGGCACGTCGGCGGCGCGCGCACGCAGCCGCGTCAGATCGGCGCCGCTCGGGAGCTGTGCGCTCTTTTCGAACAGCTCCAGCAGCTCGTCCTCCAGCTCGCGCTGTTCGCTCATTCGATCTCCTCTTCGTCGACCAGCTGCTTGAGCTGCTTCAGGGCCAGGTGAACCAGCACACGCGCCGAGCTCTCGCTGGTGGACAGCGCGCTGGCGATCTCCGCGTAAGAAAGGCCCGCATCGAGCCGCAACATGACCACACGCTGGCGTTTGGCGGGCAAGTCGGCGAGCGCCTGACGCAGGCGCTGGGCGAGCCGTTCGGTCTCGACCAGCTCGGCTGGCTCCGGCTCGCGACGCGTATCGTCTGCGCGATCTTCCGTCTTCTTGCGACGGCGCTCGCTGCGCAGCAGCGTCTGCGCGCGCTGGACGGCGATGGCGGCGAGGAACGCTTTCAGTGAGCTACCGGGCTGGTAACGGCCGAGCGACGTGTACGCGATGGTCAGCGCTTCTTGCACTGCGTCTTCGGCCAGCACGCGGTTGCCGCAGGTGCGCGCGGCGATGCGATAGAGCATGGGCAGGTGCGGCGAGACCAGACTGGAGAACGCTCTCCCGTCGCCATCCAGTGAGCGCGCGATGAGCTCGTGCTCGATGGTCACGGCCTCTCTCTTTTCGCAGGCGGGGGCGGCGCGTGAAAGATCCAAGAACAGCTCGGCCACGGTTCGACAGCTGAAGGCCGGTGCCGACCCAAGCGTTAAAATGGGGGGCGTTGCCCCCGGTTGGGCTACTTGTTTGGCCCAGGCGGCGGAGCCGCGAAAGGGTGGGAGCTCGAGGAGGTTTTCCCATGCTGCTCGTGCCTCGCGCCCGCTTCGCTCCCTCTCTTCGCTGGCTCGTTCGAACCGGCGACACGGTGGTCGGCC
>DATLIL010000225.1:0-1707 GCA_035539475.1 Polyangiaceae bacterium | reverse complement strand
CTTGGCGAGTCCTTCTTCTCCAAGCGGCACCACGGGCGGCGGATCGACCTCGCCCTTGTACGCGCCGCCCGCGCGACGGGCGAACTTGATCGACGGCCGCTCGACGAGCACGTAGCTGAGCGTCGCAAGCACCAGCGTGATGGCGAGCGGGACGGTCGCCCAGATGAAGTAGTGGTTGAAGCTCACGTCAGGGAAGTGCTGCTGCAACCAGCTGACCACACCCCAGTGCCATAGGTAGATGCCATACGAGATCAGCCCGGCTGAGACGAGCGCCTTCGTGTTGAGGAACTTGTCGATGAAACTGCCCTTGGTCATCCCGAGCGCGGCAGGAGCGACCAGTCCCGCTCCGATGGTGCCGTAGAGCAGTACGCGCCAGGCGTACTCGCCGTGACTGAACAGCCCCCCGCCTGTCGGGCGGACAAGGAACATCGCGAGTCCGTACGCAACAAGAGCAGCACCCCAAGCGATCCACGGACGCTGCGAGACCGCGACTGCGATGCGCGGGCGCTCAGCCGTCTTCGTCTGGTCGCCCACGACGATCAGCGCGAGCGCCATGCCGATCGCGAAGTCATCGATGTAGGCAGGCAACGCGGCCAACGCGGCATAGCCGGCCGGATTGATCCCCTGGAACGTCCCGAAACCGACGAGCAGCGCCTTGTAGGCGAGTCCGAATGCGGCCAGCGCCGCCAGCGCACGCCAATGGAAGACAAGCGCTGGGCGCCCACTCCCGTTGTGCAGCTTGCGGACGAACCACGCCCAGATCGGGAGGAAGATGTAGAAGCTCAGCTCGAGGCCAAGCGTCCACGCGGGCGCGATCGCCGCAGTCTCGAGCGGCAGGGAAAAGTAGACCTGGCCGAGGCTGAAGTATTTGGCGATTCCATCGAGTTCGAAGACGTAGTTCCAGCTGAGAACCAGAGAAGCGACGATCAGCGCGACCCAGTACGCCGGCACGATCCGCATGAAGCGCCGGACGGAGTACGGCCAGACGGCCGGTGCCAGCTCGCCCTGGATGTGAGCGCGCACGAACGGTCTGAAGAGCAGAAACCCGCTGATGACGAGGAATACGGTCACGCCGGATTCGAGCGGGAACGTGAGCGGTCCGAGCCAACTCGAGCTCTGGGCGTTGCCGAACGACAGCGCGTGGAAGAACAGGATGCTGAGCGCCGCAATTGCGCGCACGGAGTCAACCTGCGCGCTGCGCAGCTGGACCCCTCCGCGAGGAATCGGATTGGCTTCTCCACCCATCGAGCGCCCATCCTGCCAGAGGGCCGTAATTGCAGACGCCTCGACCAGCGATTCGTCTGTCTATACTTCCCGCGGTCTGCGGCTGTAGCTCAGTTGGCTAGAGCGTCTGCTTGCCATGCAGAAGGTCGAGAGTTCGAGTCTCTTCAGCCGCTTTCCGAAAGCCCCGCGCCCGCGGGGCTTTCTTCGTTAACAGCTAGATCGCCGCGTCGAGTGCCTGATTGACGAGCGCGTCGGCGCCGGCGTTCTGTTCACGCCGCACCGTCCGAACCGTCCACTTCTCAAAGCCGGACAGCGCCTGCAGCGCCTCAGCGTGCAGCGGCTTCATCGCCGGATGCTTGACCTTGTACTGGCCGTTGACCTGTTTGGCGATCAGCTCGGAGTCGTTGACGATCTCGACCTCGGTCGCGCCCAGCGCCTTCGCTCGGGCGACGCCGAGCAGCAGCGCCCGGTACTCGGCGACGT
>DATLIL010000224.1:0-3512 GCA_035539475.1 Polyangiaceae bacterium | reverse complement strand
GCCCTGCTTCCCGCATTCGCTTTCGCGTCGCCACTCATCGATCCCCGTAGCCACGATCGCGAAGACCGCTACCGCTGTCCAGAATGCAGCGATCAGCAGGACGGCAGTCAGCATGGGATGCCGACCAAGCCATGCACGGATTCTCCGCCACCCTGCCACCGCTCAACTCTACATCGAGCGGCGACGCCGTGAAAGGTTTCGCTGCTATACCAATCACATGGCAGCCCCATCCGCTAGACGAGTGGCGCAACGAGCGCTCGTGTTATCGGCCGTGACCATGCGCGCCTACCTGGAGAACGAGGGCGCACCGGACACGGCCGAGTACCACCAGCGGATGCTCGCCTGGCTGGGGCGTCATCCGATCGAGAGTGAGCTCGAAGCCGTAGAGCGCTCGTTCGTGAAGGCGCCGATCGGCAAGCTCGCCAAGAAGCGCGTGACTGACGGCATCTGGCGGAGCGAAGGGCTCGGCGTCCTCATGTGGGCACTCGGGTACGGCAAGCTGCCGGGGTTCGCGACGGAGTGCGATCAACAGCGGGCGGCCAAGCGCCTTGGTTTCATGCATGATCCAGTGGTCTTGCATCGACCCAAGCTCGTCGCGCTGGCCGAGAGACGACGTTATGCCCGGCTCGCGCGTGCGCTTCACTGGCGGCTGCGGGAGGTGAGGCTGCGCAGCCAGCCGCTCGATTTGGTGAAGGTTGCGCGAGGGCTGCCGCTGGTGAAGCCGCTTCTCGAGGCAGAGCTGCCTCTGGTCGACGGAGACCTTCGACTGGGCCGCCGTGCGATCCACCGCGCGTCAGTGGCAGAGGTTCAGAACGCGCTCTCGATTGCCGCCGAGCGACACGTTGCTGCGAACTGGCTCATGGGGGACGCGGTCGCCTACTCCGAGGTCGACACTCCGACTTGACGATGTCCTGTCCTTGGAGTGCGACAGGCGGTGGCGTGACCGATGTGTTCCCCCATCAACCCGCGCACCGACGCTCACGGGCGCGTGAACACCACGCCACCACCGCCGCCGCCCCCGCGTGGATCGAACTCGGCGTAGACGCTGCCCCACCGATACTTCCCAACAGGATAGCCAAGGGAATCGAGCCATTTCCGGGTGGCTTCGCTACGCGCGCGCTCCTTTGAATCGGACCAATCGGACCATGAGGTGCCGTAGACCTCATCCGAGACGGAGAAGGTGACGCGGTTGAGGGAACGCTCGAAGAAGCAGAGAGCCACGAGAATGGGGCTGCCCGCGATTTCTGCCTCTGGAAGGTCGTACCAGACGTAGCCCGTTTTCATGTCGCGCACGGTGACTCCGTCGATCGCGCTCGCTTCCGATTCGAGCAGGGTTCTTTCGATGCGGAGGCCGCACGGGTGTTCGAGAACGAATTCGGCCGGCATCTCAGTTCAGCGGCGCTCGAGGCGGGCGATTGCCCTGAGAACAGGTTGGCGCATTTCGGACGTCTTCAGCCATCGAGGAAGGCGGCTGGCCAGAGAGGCGTTCCAGTTTGGCGCACGACGTCGAAGGTCTGCTCGGACGTACGCTTCGAGGACGGCAAGGTGTTCACGATTGTACGCCCACAGGGGTCGCCCACGGACTTCACCGCGTAGCCACAGCGGCAGCTTGAAGTATGGGTCAACGGCAGCGCCCACGACCATCGAGCCCCGGGGCCACGGTTGAGAGCTCACCGCACCACACGGACAAACAGTCTCGACCGTGCGCGTGCGTGTGCGAAACCGTATTGGAGCTTTACCCAACCAGTCGTTGCACTTCGGACAACGCTTTCGTGAGCAAAGACGCATCTCCGCTTCGGACGGGGGAGGCCAGCCGCGCCTGCTCAGAGCGCAGCTCGCACACGACAACCTGGGCGTGCCCTTGAGCCGCTGCGGACACTCGACCAGGGCACACGCGGCGCAGTTCGGGCACTCGACGAGGACGCTGGCGACGAAGTCCCAGAGATACCGGGGCCCCTTGCCAGTCGAATCATCGAAACGCTTGCTCATGTCTTGCTGCGATCCCGGGCTCACGTTCGCTCCCGATCTTCCAGGTCGGTCAGCGTGCCGTAGAGGTCGGCGTTGTCGCTGAGAACCACCGCGTCGTCCGCCAACGGCACGGGGATCTCTCGCATGCCGCTCAAGAATTGGCTCAGCTTCGGCCCCGGCGCGGCCAGAGCCTCCGGGCGGCAGTAGACGACGATCAGCTGCTTGCCCCTCGAAGTGACGACTCGACCTCGCAGGAAACCGCCGTAGTCAGGCTCGTCATTCAGGATGTGCTCGTAGCCCTTGGGAACATTTCGAGCGTGAGCGTCGCGAGCGTCATGCAAGGTGCCGTCCGGGAAGATCCAGAACACGAAGTCCGGTCGCCCATGCGTGAGCTCCTTGATTGCGTTCCGCCGCCCGCTGAAGCGCTCCGCGAGGAATGGGAACACCTCGGCGAGCTCGGAACGAGAAATGGAGCCGACCGTGATCACGCGCCCTCTGGCGGGAAATGTCCGATGGCTTCGATCCCGTCATCGGAGATTCGCAGGACCTCCGTGGTGATTGGGTGGCCTGAGTTGCGAAACTCTTCGACCACCACCGGGCCGAGACTTTCGAGCAGGGTTGATGTTTCAGCGATCACGTAGACGAAGTCTCTGCACGGGAGCACTACCAGGACCGGCCAACCCAGGACAGGTTCGACCAGGTTCTTGAACGCGCTCGCAAATATCGTCGAAGCCTTGTAGGGCGGGTGCAGGGGGATCATGCCCAGGGTGTCGCTGACGTCGTCGCCGTGAGCGGTTTCGAGCTTCAAGCCTTCCAGAAGGCGGTTCTGATTCGAGGCGGCCAAAGAACACGCCTGGTCCACGGTGACGCCCCACTTGTGGCACATGGATGGAGTGACCCACGTCACCCTGGTGCGCTCGGCGTCAGAGAGGGTCAAGACACGGCTAACGGTGTCGGTCACGGCGACATGAATGGACGCGCCGAAATCACTGTCGGCTGGCTGCGCCGACCAAAACAGAAGCGTCGACGCCTCGTCCCACTCTGGATGACGACCCGAGAAGCCAAGAATGTTCTCCACGAATCGCGTGATGACCCCGGGATCCTGGTCTCGTTCCGCATTCCTGCGAGCGTTGTCGAGGTTGACGCTGAGATCCCAGCCGCCGACCTGAATCTGGTAGACAAGGTCGTCTTCTTTGCTGAACGTGAGGCCACGTCTAGCAAGCTCGGCCTCGAACAACGCGTTCGCGTCAAACCTCATGACGTCCGCCGAACTCTACACTCGGCGCCGAGTCTTCGCTATCCAGTGAGCTCCAGCAGCGCTGCTCGCAAGAGAACGTCCGTGCCCGTCTCTGTGCCTGCCTCCTGCCGCACCTTCTCCAGCGCCTGGCGTGTTTCTTTCTCGCCGAAACCCATCCCGCGGAGCGCCGCGAAGAGCTGGGTCCAGAGCTTCGACTTGCCGGACGGTCTTGCCAGCCGCGGCTTCGAGCCAGGCTTCTTCGGTTTCTGCGACCGTCACGCGGGTGAGCTCGCGCACGACCGACCAG
>DATLIL010000223.1:0-3365 GCA_035539475.1 Polyangiaceae bacterium | reverse complement strand
GCCACAGCTGCCACACTCTCGGGTGTGATGAGGCTTGGTCAGGTCTCGGTCACAAGTGCGTGCGCTGCTTGCGAGCGACGAACTCACCGCTAGACTCCGCGCCAGTTGCCGGTCCTGTCGACGTTTCGACGCTCGAAGCGGAGGAGTGTATCCATGGTCTTGCGCGCGCCTCGTCTGTGCGGTTTCTTGGCCTGTCTTCCCATCGTCGCGAGCTGCGCGATCGATACACGCGAGGAGGGGGCGCCGCCGGCAGCGAGCGGCGGCAGCGCTGGCGTGGCGTCAGGTGCAGCAGCGGGTGCCGCGACGGCGGGCGCCGCTGCGGGCGGAACGAACAGCGCTGGAGCGTCTCCCGGCGGCTCGAGCGCGGGCGGAACCGGCGGTAGCAGCGTCGCGAACGGTGGCACCGGTCCTGGTCCCACTCCCGTGCCACCGCGGCCGACCGAGGCCTGCCCCGGCCTGACGCTCGAAGAGAACGTCACCGTCGCTGATTACGACACCGATCGCTTCTCCTGGAACGACGCCTTCTGCAAGCCGCGCCAGGCGGCGATGGTCCGTGTCGGCGGCGGCTACGTGCGCCAGTTCGTCTACGACGTCGACGGCACGCCGCGCGTCGCCACCGGGACCATGGCCAACGGCGTGGTGGCGGGCTGGGGTTATGCCGTCAGCCATTTCGGCGATGGCGGTAACTCCGCCATGGGTGCGCCAGGGACTTTTGAGCCCATTTTCGTGGGCGCGCACCACGCGCTCTACCAGTACAAGATCACGCAGACCATCACCGGGCAGCAGATCCCGATCACGTTCAACTGGTTCTTCGCCACCGGCCGCAACAACCCGGTGCTGGCCGTCACCTACGACATGACCGGCGCGCCCGTCGGCTCGATGAACGCCGACATCCGCACGCCTTACGGCGACATTGCCTGGACCGGCGACGAGAACCTGGGCAGGGTCCTCATCTCCGGCGTTGGCTGGGGCGATCGCTATCGCTTCAGGACTACCACCAGCCCGCTGACCATGAACAGCGAGTGGGACTACACGCAGCCGAACGAGGTCCCGTACGTTCAGGAATGGACTGACACGCCCGACGCCGAGATGGGCGCCGTGCAGACGCAGACGCAGACGCAGCACGACGCGGGCGGGTCCTGGTACTACTCGAACTGGGGCAAGACCAGCGCCAACCGCAGCAGCGACAGCACCCAGGTAGGCGCGATGCCGAGCACCTGGAACTGGCCGTACCAGCTCAACCAGTACTCGCTGTGCATGGAGGATCCGGCCTGCGTCAACACGCCCACCGACTCGCATCGCCTGGCCTGGGGCACCAACCGCGGCGCCGTCGGCGGCTCGACGATGGGCTCGCCCATGTACAACGCCTTCGGCGACGACCGCCAGGTGAGCGGCTACCCGTATCAGAGCTACTCGGTCTTCATGGTGCTCGGTAAGCACAGCGAAAGCACCGTGCTCGGCCAGGTCGGCGAGATCGAGACGGTACAGAAGACCACGCTCACGGCGAGCGTCGGCAGCGTGCCGACCATGGGCCCCGGCGGCGCCGGTCGCACCGACGAGGTCGCGCTCGAGCCCGCCGGCTACGACGCGCGCTACTCCGTCTGGACCGCCGTGGCCGCGGGCAACCAGCTCGAGCTCAGCGCCCAGGTCGCCGCCGGCTCGCTCTACAACCCGGTGCTGGTCATCCAGAACTACACCGCGAGCAATCCGCCAACTGTCAGCTTCAACGGCGAAACGCTCACCAACGACGTTGATTACGTCGTGTCGGTGGACGCCGTGGCCCAAAAAGCCTGGATCACGTTCCGTCTGCCCTGGACGTCTACGACCGCGATATCGGTGAGCGGTAGCTGACTCCGGGCTGGACGCCCGGGTCGAAAATGAACCGGGCGTCGTCCACTCGCTGGACGTGCGGCGCGACAGGCATCGCCGTTGCGCCGTGTTCCCAAACACAAGCGATCCATCGGTCGAGTCGTAACGCGAGGCTCGCGTCAGCGAGCCGAGCTGGAACCAGCTATGGGTCTTGCCACGGGCAGATCACGATCCGCGATCGAGACCCCGAGTCACGACAAACTGACCGAACAGGCGCGGCTTTCCAACAAAACACCCGGAAGGCCAAGCGCCCATGCGCAGGCACTCGGCCAAACAAAAAATACGGCGAGGCCCGCGTTAGCGGGCCGAGCCTCAGGCCCGCGTCAGCGGGCCGGCACACGAATGCCCACGCTGGCACCGCCGCTAGGCCGATTATGCGCGAAGGCCTGACCGCCATGGGCTCGGGCAATGCGCTCCACGAGCGACAGACCAAGACCAAGCGAACCGTGACCGCGCTGGCCCTTGCGAAAGAACGGCTCGAACACGCGCGGTAGGTCTTCGGCGGCGAAGCCGGGGCCCTGATCGATGACGTCGAAGACGACGGCGTCTTGCTCGAGGCTCAGACTCAGGCGTCGAACGCCGCCGCCGTTGCTCTTGGCATTGTCGAGCAGGTTGGCGAGCGCGCGGCCGAGCAGGGTGGCGTCGGCCTCGATCACGGCGCCGCTGGTGCGATCGTCGAGCAGCTCGGCGGGGAGCTCGGCGCTCTCGAGCGCGCGCGCTGCCAGGGCGCTGGCGCTGAGCGGCTTGAGATCGATGGCGTCGAAGTCGAGGCGGGAGCTCGCCAGGAGCTTGCCGACGAGCTCGTCGATCTCGAGCACCTCGCGCTCGACCTTCTTGTCCTCCAGGAGCTCTGACAGCACGCGCAGGCGGGCGAGGGGACTCCTGATCTCGTGCGAGACGGCGGCCAGGAGCTCGCGCTGATCGCGGAGCTGCTTCTCGATCCGCGAAGCCATGTCGGTGACCGACTCGGCGAGCGCGCCCACCTCGCCGGGCTGGTGTCGCGTCAGCCGTACGCGGGCATGGAGCCGGCCGGCACCGATGTCGCGGGTCACTTGCACGAGCTCCGCCAGCGGGCGCGTCAGCCGCCGCGCGATCCAGGCGGAGGCGAGCCAGAGCGTGAACCCCGTCGCCAGGAGCACTGCCAGAAAGGTGCCGGGCGTGTGCGGCGGATGAGAGCCGCAGGCGCGCGCGCGTCCGAGCAGCTGGCCGTCGCGCCGGACGTCGACGGCGTAATACGAGCGACGGCACTCGCCGCCGACGCGCGTGAGCAGGGCGCCGTTCGGATCCTCCAGCGTGATGTCGACGTCGAACGCCCGCGCCAGGCGTCGGGCCAGCTCGTCGCGCTGTGCGGGCGCTTGCCAGACCGCCGCGAATTCGTCGGACACGAGCTCCTCGGCGCCGCGCACGTTCGCGCGCCAGCGATCGCCGCCGGGGCCGAGCAACGCCACCACGCCGCCGATCACGAACCCGGTGACGACGATGGTCATGCCGAACCA
>DATLIL010000222.1:0-3332 GCA_035539475.1 Polyangiaceae bacterium | reverse complement strand
CTGCGGCTGTTGGGGCGGCTCGTCCGGAGGCTGGGTGACGCTACCGAACTTCGTGCCGTCCAGGCATAGCGCGTCTCCGCTGCCACCTGCGACCGACACCTGCACCTTGGCCACGCCGTTGGCGTCTTTCGACACGAGCGTGATGGTGACGTTGCCGTTGCTCCAAGTCTTACCAACTTGCAGCGCCGCGTCGTCGAACGTGCTCGTGCCCGGGTTGGTGTCGATCAGGTACGGGTTGCGCGTGGCCATCGACGGCTGGGGAGACAGCTGCTCGGGCCCCTCGTGAATGAGCACGCCGGTGAACACGGTGTTGATGGTCGCGCTCGAGCGCATCACGTCGAACTTGCCGAGCGCGCGCCGGTTCTCGATGTAGAAATAGCGGCCGTCACCCTTCGGCACGCGCAGCGCCTGAATGCCGTTCGAAGGCGTTTCGAACGGGTCGATGTCGAACGTGCCGCCGGCCTTGGCCGAAACGACGTTGCAGGCACCGAACCAGTTCATCTCGCCCTTCTGCACCGCGTTCATCTGCCAGCAACCGCCGCCCATGGGGCAGAACCGGTCGCCGTACTCCTGAACGTCCCCCCCCGCGCACATGCCGCTCGCGGGTTGATTCCTGCAAGAGCGTGAGTGGAGCAGGCCCCAGTTGTGAGCCAGCTCCTGCGCGAGCACCACGCATTCGCTGTAGCCGTTGTACCAGCTGTCCCGTGCCGGCTTGCCCGGCGAGCCAATCTGCGCGAGCCCGGCCCAACCCTCGCATTTCGGGTAGTTGGGGAAGTAGTACATGATCTGCTTGTAGTTGCTGAGGTTCACCCCCGCCGCGGTCGCCGCCGTGCGCGCCGACGTTGCGATGGCGTCCGGGACGCAGCTGCCAGGGTTCGGGATGCTGTACCAACCGAACACGTCACCGCTGAGCTTTTGCAGACCGTACGACGTCTCCTTGTAGTACTCGCTGGTCGAGTTGGCGTTGGTGAACACCTTCGCCCGCATCGATTCGACGGTTTCCTTATCGGGCGCGCCCCAGTGCACCAGCAGCACGGCCACGCTGTAGTCCGGCCGCGCCGCGTTGTTCAGCAGCGGCTGCTGCGCGTCCCCGAGAGATTCATCCTCGTTGGGCAGAACCTGCACCGCCCGTACGACGATGCGCGGCGTAACGTCGTCCTGCTCGAGCACGCCGTCGACCACGATGCGTGAGCCCGGCTCGAGCTCCGGCGGCTGCTCGAAAATGAGCTCGTACTCCTGCTCCAGCTCGTCCCGCAGTGCGTAGTGAAAACTCGAGCTCTTGTTCTCGTAGTCCGCGACTCGGATCACGAGCTCGCCCTCGATGCCGTTCAGCGGCTCTTCCGGCCGAACGTCCGCGCTACTACAGCCCTGCAATGACACTCCAAAAATCAGGGCACCAGTTGCTGCTGAGCGGCAGCGGCCGAGCAATCGAGCTATTCCATCTCGCATCATGAGTTCTCCGTCTTTTTTCGCGGACGACGATGCTCGCCGCGTGATGACCACGAGCGTTGAAAGATTCGGCTCTCTCGGTGCCGTGCAGTCAGCTAACCGCGGGCGACCAATCGCTGCCGAATCATGCACCCGTGTAGTTTTCCAGACTCAGGGGATGAGAGACCCGAGCCTGCGTGCTGGATGCGCTACTAAGTGGCCGAAGCGCCTCACGACGGCTCACGCCGTGCGAACATCGTTCGTTGCTCTCACACCGCGCAAGGTCCATTGACGTGCCACGTTTCGTACAATCCGCTTCGCTCGTCCTCGCGCTCGTGCAACTCGTCGCTGCGTGCGGCTCAGCTGCCGACGACGACACCACGAAGGGTGACGAGCTACCGCCTGCCGACTGCGAGGGGCGCAGCGAGGATTTTTCTCCCGGCGCTTCGGCGATGACTCGCGACGGAGAGCTGCGCTTCCAGCTCGTGTCGGCGACGCCTGCAGTGCCGTCCAACACCGACAACTTCTGGACCGTCGCGCTCACTGACAGCGCGGAGGTGCCGATCGACGACGCCACCATCGTGGCCGTGCCGTACATGGTGGACCACGGTCACGGCACGGCACCGCAGCTCGCGACGTCGCTCGGAGAAGGGCAGTACGAGCTCGGACCGGTCACCCTCACCATGCCTGGCTTCTGGGAGATCACGCTCGAAGTCACGCTGGCCGACGGCGCGAAAACCAGCGCAATCTACCCGATTTGCGTGCAAGCCGAGTGAGCCGCTCAGCGCCCGCGGCGAGGCATGGCCACGCAGCTCAGCGGCGGATTCACGGTCGCGTCCTGCCTGACCGAGAATAGCGGCGAGCTCAAGGTAGCTGCGCTCCACTCCATCGAAACGGTCTGGAGCGACTCCAGGTCCGGCGCCGTGAGCGCCCGCAGTGGTAGCAAGTCGAAAGTTGGAATCCGATCGCGGAAGCGCTCTGCCAGGTGACCGGACCCGATCAGGTCGTCGATCACGTCGAAATCGATCGGTCTGATCCTGACGCGCACGCTGACCAGATCGGGAGTACCGGTGATGAGCTGCGCCGGATCGCGCGGGAAGCGGCGAAATGCATGCGACAGGTAGTAGCGAGGATCCGATTGGTCGGCCGTGACCTGAACCGGTATCGTGCGCGGAGTGAGCTCGGCAATGTCCCAAAACATGTGCGCGTCTTCGCCGTTCTCTTTCTTCACTTCGTCGCGGAACAGCCACAAGTCGCGATCCTCGAGCGCCACCTCGGTGACGGCCTGGCCGTCGGGCACGGCTCCACTCTGATACAGTATCGATCCCTCACGCGACGCGGTGAGCTCGACCCAAGCTCGACGGTCGTGAGCCACGCCACTCGGAAAGTTGTGGCCAGCGCTGGCGTTGTCGATCGTCACCTGCCCCGCGGCGCGATCGCCGGGCACGAGCTGCACGCAAATCTCGATGCGCAGCGTGCTATCCAGGCTCTTTTGTAGCTCCTGGCGCTGGACCGCTGCGAGGCGCTCGTCCTGCTCCGGGTCGTCGGTGCTCGGGAATGGGTCGAGCGGCGCGTCGACTCCCGCCATGTGGTGGAGGTGGCGCACCCGCTCGGGTCCCCCGTTCGCAACCGGGCCCCGCTCTCCACGCAGGTGGCAACCGGCGCAGGTCGAAACCGCAGAAGGCTGAGGTGCGTTCTCGGGCGCGAAGACGGAGCTCTGCCACTCCAGGTGCGTTCGCTCCAGCGCCAGCTCGAACGGTGGTGGCAGCACCACGTCGTGACAACTGCCGCACAGCGACGCGCTGTCGGGCTGATCTCCCGCCAACAGCGAAGAGTATTCCGACTCGTGAAAGGAGCTGGGCCGCGGGTCCGCGATGCGACCGAGCAGCGTATGGTCGTTCCGA
>DATLIL010000221.1:0-10984 GCA_035539475.1 Polyangiaceae bacterium | reverse complement strand
AAGGACCTGGAAAAGACCTTGCCGGAGACGTTCTTGCGTCACGATCTGACCTTCGCGCGGCACCACGGCGAGAGCGCGGCGATGGGGAGCGAGCTCTGTCAGTCGTGCCACACGCAGTCCGATTGTCAGTCGTGCCACGACGTCACGCAGGGCCTGACGGTGGAAAAACGGAAGCCGGAAGCGATCGAGCAGCACTTCGTGCACCGGGCCGACTTCATCACGCGCCACGCCATCGAGGCGCAGGCCCAGTCCACTCGCTGCGCCTCCTGTCACACGCCGGAGAGTTGCGACTCTTGCCACGTGGAGCGCGGAGTGAGCGGCAATCGTATCGGCGGCAGAAACCCGCACCCACCGGGCTGGGTGGGGACGTACGCCGGCTCGAGCAGTTTTCACGGCGCGGAGGCACGGCGAGACATTCTGCTGTGCGCCAGCTGTCACGAGCAGGGCCCGGCGACCAACTGCATTCGTTGCCATCGCGTCGGCGGCTTCGGCGGAAATCCGCATCCCCAGGGCTGGCAGAGCGCACGCGGTGCGAGCTCGGAAATGTGCCGGTACTGCCATGGCTGAACGCTTCGGCCTGCTATCGGCCCTGGCCTTCCTGCTGACAGGCACGCTGGCACTGCTCTCGAGCCCGAGCTGCCTCTCGCGCTGGGACGACGAGCACGGCTCGGAGGAAGGCTCACGCTGCACGAGCTGTCACGGCGATCCAAGCCGCGCCGGTGACGCCGTGACGCGCTCCGCTCCGCCGCGCGACCTCCTGGGAGCCAGCGATCCCTCCTATCCCGGCGTGGGGGCACACCAGATTCATTTGCAGCCGAGTGAGACGCATGCCGCGCTCGCCTGCAGCGAGTGTCACGTCGTTCCCGACAGCACCGATGCGCCCGGTCACGCCGACGATGCCCGGCCTGCCGAGCTCGTGTTTGGCGCGCTGGCCAGCCACGGCGGGCGAACGCCGAGCTACGACGCCGTCGCGCGCAGCTGCGAGAACGGCTACTGCCACGGCGGCGCTGCCGCGGTCTGGACGGAGCCGCGGGCCTCGGCCGAAGCTTGCGGCACTTGCCACGGTCTGCCTCCCGCGGCACCCCATCCACAGTCGCAGCGCTGTGAGGCCTGTCACGGCGAGGTGATCGACTCCGAGCGCCGCTTCGTCGACCCTGCGCTGCACGTGAACGGCAGTGTCGAGGTCGTTGCCGGCGAATGCAGCTCCTGTCACGGCGGCGCCGACGGTGCCCCTCCGCCTGATCTCGACGGGAACACGGAGCCGACGTCGAGCGGCGTTGGCGCGCACGCAGTTCACCTGAGCGGAGGCGAAGCGGGGCGCCCGCTGGCCTGCGCCGAATGCCACGTCGTGCCGCAAGCCGCGGACGATCCGGGACACGCCGATGGCTTGCCGGCAGAGGTCATTTTCTCGGGTCCTGCCAGCGCACATGATCGCCTACCGCTGTGGGAGCCCGAGCTCTTGCGCTGCAGTGATTCGTACTGCCACGGACCGAGCCCGAGCTCGGCCATGGCGCTGTCACCGAGCTGGATCGAGCCGCAAGCGCTCGGCTGCGCCAGCTGCCACGGCCAGCCGCCATCGGCGCCGCACCCCCAGATCGAGGACTGCTCGCTGTGCCACGCCGAGACCGTGGCCGACGACGATCGCACGATCATCGACGTGCTCCACCACGTCGATGGCTTCGCGGACGTGAGCTTCGACTCGGCTTGCAACAGCTGCCACGGCGACGAGAACGCCGCTCCCCCGCGTGACGTCTCCGGCCACAGCGCCTCGTCGGCGTCGGGCGTGGGGGCACACCAGGCCCACGTCCTCGGCAGCCCAACATCGCGAGCGGTGCCCTGCGCCGAGTGCCACACGGTTCCGGACGACGTCCTGGCCGCCGGTCACCTCGACAGCCCACTGCCCGCGGAGCTCACCTTTTCCGGCGCGGCGCTGGCGTTCGGCGCAGAGCCTTCCTTCGCCGCCGGGGTGTGCGCGAACACGCCCTGTCACGGAGCGGTGTTTCCGGAGGGCAACGACTCGGGCGGGCTGATCACGGTGCCCGAATGGACACGCGTCGACGGAACGCAGGCCGCATGCGGCAGCTGCCACGGCTTGCCCCCCCCGGCGCCGCACCCGTACTACACGGAGGCCTGCAGCGACTGTCACGAGAACGTCGCCGCAGACAATCAGAGCTTCGTCAGTCCCGAGCTACACGTCGATGGCGAAGTGACCTTCGCTGTTCCCTAGTGTCCTTGCGGAGGGGTAATCCTCAGGGTTGAGTCAACGCTGATTCTTGGGGTTTGATTTCCGTGCGTTCAGACGACTCGTGGCGTCGCGCGCTTCGTTATCCGCCAGTCGGCGCCGGCCTCGCCGGATTTCTCGCGTGGCTGGCGCCTGCTCTTGCCGATCGAGATCTGTTCTTCCAGGACTTACAGGTCTTTTCGGCTGGGGCTTCGCCCCAGCTAGTGGGTCGCACCGAACAGGTGGCAGTTGGCGCAGCGGGGTGCGTCCGGAAAGTGCCGTTTTCGGTCCTGATGGCAGGTCAGACAGGCATCGCGCAAGGCGCCCGCCGGCTCCTCATGCGCCCCATGACAGCGAACGCAGCCCTGATGCTCCTTCACGACGTGCAGACCCGCCAGCGCCGTCTTCTGATGACAGCTCGTGCAGTCCGGCGGCCGGGCGACGCCCGCCGGCCCGTGCGCTCGATGGCAGCTCGCGCAGCCCCCCTGGAGCTGGCTGTGCGTGCCGTGCGCCTCTTCGCGATGGCAGCTCGCGCAGTTTGCCTTGTCCGGCGCGCCCGAGTGCGGCGCGTGGCACTGCGTGCACGCCTGGTGCCCTGCAGGTGCCGAGCGATGCTCCGCCTCGTGACAGGTGCGGCAGGCCGTCGCGACGGCGCCGGCATGAGGCTCGTGACAGCTCGTGCACTCGGCGTGACCGCGCGTGACCTCGGCGTGGGCCGTCGCGTGGCAGTCCGCGCAGCCAGCGGTGAGCGTGGCCGGCCGGTGCGGCAGACCACCGTGACAGCCCTCGCAGGTCTGGTGACCAGGCTCGGAGGCCACCCGCGCGAGCACCGCGCCGTGGCAGCCCTCGCAGGCTCGATGGTCGGCGTTACCGCGAACGAAGTCGTGGGGCGTATGGCACTTTACGCAGGCTACGCCGCCGTGAAAGGCCTGTTCGTGCGCAGCGCCCTGGTGACAGTCGCTACAAGCGCGCGCTGCCTCCTTCGCCTGACCGCTCGAAGGGTGCGGGTCGTGACACCCGACACAGCTCCCCGTCTTGCCGTGTTTCGGGTGGTCGGGACGCTTGTCGCCATGGCACTTGGCGCAAGCTTGATCAGCCCCGGCCTGCACGTCGTGTGCAGCGTGGCAGTTCGTGCACTGATTGTGCGCGGGGATCGTGCCGGCGCCCAGCACCCGGACGTCAGCGTGGCAGGTGCTGCAAGCAACGGCAGCCGATCCTTCGAAATCGTGAGGCCGGTGGCAGCCGACGCATTCGCGGTGTCCGGCGTCGAACAGCGCCGTCGGTGGCACGACGGCATCGCGGGCATGGCACTCGACACAGCTCGAGCGAGCGTCCGCGGCGGGTGCGTGCTGGTGCTGATGGCACGTGGTGCAGGCGTGGGTCTCCGAGCCGTGCCCGCCGTGTGTGGTCGAAACGTCGTGACAGCGAGAACACGGCGCGGGCGCCGGCGCCGCTTGCTGGTGCGGCTCGTGACAGGCGACGCAGTCCTCGGTTTCGTGCACTCGAACGGCAGGAATGCTGCCCTGATCCTGGGAATGGCAGCGTGCGCAGTCACCCGCTTCGAAGTGCTGGTGGAGCGGACTTCGCTCCGCGCCCGCAGTGGCCTCGACACCGAAAGCGTGACAGCTCGTGCAGTCGCTGCTCGCCTCGGGTCCGAAGCGGAGCCGTGCCGCGTCCGCGGCGTGAACGAGCGTCGCCTCTTCGTCGTGACAGGCGGCGCAGCGCTCGGGTGTCGCTGCTCCCAGCGACGACTCGGTGAGCTCGTGACAGTTCGCACAAGGTATTTTCTGCTCGATCACGTGCACGGAGTGCCCCCGCGCTTGCCGCGCTTCCTGCCAGGCCTGCTGCACGTACACGCCGCGACCGGGCGCGTCGCCGCGATGCGCGTCGCCTTCGGCGCAGGCGGCGAGGGCGGCGGCAACCGACGCGAGAGCCAGCCATGCGGACGACAGCGCTGGTTTCACGCGAGACACTGGCGGGGGATCATATAGAAAGTCTTGCGCTTCGCGGCCGACTGCTTCCATGATGCGCGGCCTTGGAGCACGGAACTTCGCTGCTTGGATTCGTGGCGCTTTTCTGTGCCGCGCTTTCGGCGGCGCTTCTGATCCATCACCTGGTCCGCAGGCCGGCGCTCGATTTGCAGGTCAAGCTGCGGCTGCTTTTGGGACTCGGCATCCTGCCCACCGTAGCGGCCGCGGCCTCCACCGTGGAAGGCATGGAAGCCACGACGAGCCGCGAGTTTTGCGGGTCCTGTCACGTGATGAGCGCGCACTTCCAGGACGCCGCGCAGCCGTTGTCGCAGTCGCTCGCCGCACGCCACTCGCGCAACCGCCTTTTCGGCGAACATAGCTGTTACGTCTGCCACGCCGACTACGGCATGTATGGCTACGTGCTGACCAAAGCCGGCGGCATGCGCCACGTCTACGAGTATTACCTCGGGGGCTACGGCGACTTGACCCTGGAGGAGGCGGTCCGAACCATCCATCTGGTCAAGCCCTACGACAACCTGAACTGCCGGCAGTGCCACACGACCACCGTGCAAGACTGGCGCCGCGTGCCCGATCACGAGTCGCTGAAGGCAGAGCTCGATGACAACCGCGTGAGCTGCGCGAGCGCGGGTTGCCACGGCTACGCCCATCCTTTCAGCAAGGATGGCAGCTCGACGAAGGTGCCATGAAGCTGCTGGTGAAGGTGTCCGCTGTCTCGGCCTCGAGGCTCACGCGCATCGCCTGCGTCGTCGGCCTGCCCGCGCTGCTCTCGATGGCCTATTCGGTGCTCGATCCGCGGCCATTGCCGGTGATCTGGGCCATGAGCGTCGGCCAGGGGCTCGGAGTGCTCGCGTTCTTGTTCTACCTGCTCGCGGTCGTCGTCGACACCGCCCGCTCGCGCCCGCCAGCGAAACCAGAGTGAATCAGGGCGGGGCGCAGCTCTTGCGGCTCGCTCGAAACGCGCGCAGTTCTTGCGCCGCCGGTCTTCCCGGGAAACTCGGTGCCTCGACGGTTTCCGGCACAGGCCGGTTCTTTGCATAGAGGGCCCGACCATGGACCTTCGCTTCGCGATGCTGGTGGCGCTGACAATGCCCTTCGCCGTGTCTTGTTCGGGTGATGACGGCAGTGATGGGGCCGTAGGGCCTGCCGGCGCACAGGGACCGGACGGCGAGCCTGGGCCCAGGGGTGAGCCCGGGGCCCAGGGTGAGCCCGGAGCGCAGGGCGAGCCGGGAGAACCCGGCGAGCCCGGGGCTGGCGGGGCGGCCTCGCTTCCGGAGGGCACCCTTTCCACGGGCTGCCTCGCGCCCTGCCATGGCTTCACCGGCATCGTCGAGCAATGGAAGACGAGCACTCACTTTGCCACCTACGTGGCGAACCTCGGCGGCGAGGAGGTAGCCACCTGGACTGGCGCCACCGCGTGCGGCAACTGTCATGCGGTCGACGGCATCGAGCAACGCATCAACGAGAACGTCGGCCACGGTGGGACGTCCGGCCCGGTCGACCTGGCGCACGGACAGCTCAACTATTTCAACACCGACAGCAGCAAGATCGTCGAAGGCACCTATGCTGGGCAGACCACGGTGGCGATGGTCGGTTGCACGACTTGCCACGAGGTTTCGGCGGCCAGCGATCCTCACAAGACCGGCGACGCGTACGTCGCGGGATCCTTTCCGCTGCGTGTGCCCTCGGGTGACGGCGACCAGGCCCTGCTCGAGAAGAGCTCGCTGGTCGGAACCGTGGACGGTACGCCAGCCGGAGAGTATGGCCTCGGCAACGCCTGCATCTGGTGTCACAAGTCGCGCAAGGACGTCACCAACTACGTCTACGACAACATCAACCTGACCAGCAGGCACTGGGGTCCGCACGAGGGACCGCAGGCCGACATCTACACGGGCAAGGGCGGCTACCACTACAGCGGGCTTTCCTACGACAACTCTTCGCACCAGGGCTTCAGCAACGGTTGCGTGGACTGCCACATGGCGCCCGTCGATTCGAATCAGGGGATCGGCAACCACAACTTCTACCCGCAGCTCAGCACCTGCCAGAACGCGGGCTGCCACGTCAACGCGACCAGCTTCGACGTCATCGGCGGGCAGACCGACATGCGCGCCAGCATCCAGGAGCTGCGCGAAGCACTCAACCTCAGCGGTTGGCTGACGCGCAGCGAAACGGCTCCCTACGAGGAGTTGACCCCGGAGCAGCTGGCCGATTCGCAGCTGCACGAGGACGCCGTCAGACCGGGCCCACAGTCCAATAACCTGAGCGCCGACGAGGCCGGCGCGATCTACAACTACCTCTTGCTGGCGCGCGGCAGCGGCGGCGGCGTGCACAACCCGCTCTACGTTCGTCAGCTCATCTTCGACTCGTACGTTGCAGTCACTGGCGGGCCGCCGGACACCATCACGACCCGGCCCACACCCTGACCGGAGGAGGAGCTACTCAAACGTGAGCTTCTGGAAGAACGAAACGGAGTGCGGCACGAGCGAGAAGCGGGGGTGCTGGCTCCAGAGCTCAAGATGCGGTCGGGGTACCGCGCTGACTGCACCGCCGCTGAAAAGGATCGTCGCGGACTCGGGCACCACGACTATCCCGTCGCCGAGCTCGCGTCGCAGCAGATCGGCGGCGGTCGTCTTGCCTCCCCGGACCGCCGGTCAGGACGATACGACAGCGCCGCTGCATGGGCATCGCCGCGGTGCTCACGCTCGACCCTCGCTCTGCGAGTCCGAGAACAGGAGCTTGAGCGCGTAGCTGCCGGCCGCGAGCTCACTTTGAACCCGGTAGCCGCTACCGGTGAACACACGGAGCATCGGCTGATTGTTCACGAGCGTCGTGGCGGTGAAGCCAAGCAGGCCCTTGCTTCTAGCGATTTCGGCGAGGCGCTCGAGCAACGCCCGACCGATCCCCTTGTTCTGCCACTCGTCGCGGACCACGAACGCGATCTCTGCCAGTCGTGTCGAGGCGTCGACGTCGTAGCGCCCCATGCCCACGATGGTCCCCGGCTCGGACGTCGGGCAAGCCACGACGGCCATGCTGCTGTCGTAGTCGAGGTCGACGAGCTTCTGCATCTCGGCGTGAGGATGCTCCTGCTTGAAAGCCAGAAAACGGCGATAGATGCTCTCGCGAGAGAGGCGGTAGAACAGGTCCTGAAGCTCCTCTTCGTCGCTGATGCGCAGCGGGCGGATCAGCAGGGGGCGACCATCCTTCAACGTGGTCACCCGTTCTTCGGCCCAGGGGCAGGCCACGGCACGCCCGATTTGATCCGGGAAGACGAAGTGGCGCCGCTTGGCCTCGCTCAAGAGCTCGCTGCGAAAGTCGGGGTGCGCGATGTCGATCAGCGCAGTCGCTCGCTCTCGCACGCTCTTGCCCCAGAGCTCCGCGACGCCGTACTCCGTGACGACGTAGTGCACGTCGCCGCGGCTGGTCACCACGCCCGCACCTTCCTCGAGCGCGCTCTTGATGCGGCTGACGGCGCCTTCCTTCGCCGTCGCCGGCAGCGCGATGATGGGCTTGCCGCCCCGGCTGCGCGCAGCGCCGCGAACGAAATCTACCTGTCCGCCAATCCCCGAAAAGAAGCGGCCCGACAGCGTATCGGAGGCAACCTGGCCGGTGAGATCCACGGCCAGCGCCGAGTTGATCGAGATCATCGCGTCGTTCTTGGCGATCTGCACGGGGTCGTTCGTGAAGTCCGAAGGATGGAGCTCCACGCTTGGATTCTCGTTCACCCAGTCGTAGAGGCGGCGCGTCCCCATCACGAACGAGGTCACGAGCTTGCCAGGCAAGAGCGTCTTCCTCTTGCCGTTGATGACACCCGACTCACACAGGCCGATCACGCTATCGCTCAGCATCTCGGTGTGCACACCCAGGTCCGTGTGGCCGTGCAACGCCTCCAGAACGGCATGCGGAATGCGTCCGATCCCAGTCTGGAGCGTCGCCCCGTTGGGGATCAGCGTGGCCACGTGCCGGCCGATCGCGCCAGACACCTCATCCGAAGCTTCCGCGGCGAGCTCGTGCAGGGGCTGATCCACGGGCACCAACGCGTGCAAGGCCGAGACGTGAACGAACGAGTTGCCGAAGGTACGCGGCATGTTGGGGTTCACGGCGGCGATGACCAGGTCCGCGCTCTCGACCGCAGCGCGCACCACGTCCACGGAAACCCCGAGGCTCACGTAGCCGTGCCGGTCGGGAGGACTGACCATGATCACCGCCACGTCGATCCGCACTCGACGTGAGCTGATCAGGCCGGGGATCTCCGAGAGGAAGACGGGCATGAAGTCGGCGCGCCCCGCCTGAACGGCCTCGCGCACGTTCGGCCCGATGAAGAACGCGGTGTGCCGGAAGCGCCGCTCCAGTCCTGGCTGCACATAAGGTGCAGGCCCGAGCGTCAAGAGATGCACGATGTCGTTGTCGGCCAGGTGCTCGCCGTCGCGGACCAGCGCCTCGACGAGCAGATTGGGCTCGGCAGCCCCGGATCCAATCAAGATGCGCCGTCCAGGCTTGATCAGCCTCACGGCTTCCGCGGCCCCCATGACCTTGCCGGGGAATCGGCCTTGCCAGTCCATCACTCGACTGCAGCTGCAGTGTTCGTGCCGCCGGCTCCCCCTCGGCACGGCGACGCTATTGCTGCGCGCGCAGCGCAGGTTCTGCGTTCCAGGACCCCAGGCGCAAGCCCTGCGCTCGCCCGGCAGCCGGCAGGCGTTTTTTCGCGCGATGCTCGCCTGGCACGGCAGATGCTGAGGCGTGCGATATGAGGCCGCGGGCATACCCACGCAGCACCGTCCGTGACTTACTCGAGGGCGCCGGCGGTGCCGCCCTGATAGCGGCGAACCTCGTAACACCCTTCCTGCGCAGACCGCGCGCCCACTGGGGCCTCGACGAAGCGTCGGCGGCGCGCTCCCTACCCGGCGACGACCTCGTGGCCCGTCCGCTCTGGAGCTACAGCCACGGCGTCGAGATCGATGCCCCGGCCTCGGCCGTCTGGCCCTGGGTGGCGCAGCTGGGAGCCAACCGGGCCGGCTTCTACAGCTACCAGTGGCTCGAGAACCTGCTCGGCTGCTCGCTGACCAACGCCGACTCGGTACACCCCGAATGGCAGATCGGAGAGGGCGATTCGCTGTCGCTCCACCCCAAGCTGCCGCCGCTGCGCGTCGCCCGCTGCGAGAAAGGACGCTTCTTCGTGGCTCTCGCGCCCGCCGACGAGCTTGCGCGGGCCGAGGGAAGGCCCTGGACCTCGGCTAGCTGGCTGTTTCTGGTCGAGGCCCTCTGCGACCGCCGCTGCCGCCTGATCAGTCGCTACCGCGCCGCGTGCTCCAGCGACTTTCCGACGCGACTCGCCTTCGGTCCGACCTTGCTCGAGGCCATCAGCTTTGCCATGGATCGCCGCATGCTCCTGGGCGTGAAAGAACGAGCGGAACGCCAGGCAGCATGCGCCTGACCTTCTTTGGCGCCGCCCAGGAGGTCACCGGGTCGATGGCCCTGCTCGAGACCTCCGGCGGTTCGGTGCTGATCGATTGCGGTCTGTTTCAGGGCCGCCGCGAGGAGTCCAGGCGCCGTAACCGGGAGCTACCCCGAGCGGCGCTCGCCGCCGACGCCGTGATTCTCACCCACGCGCATCTGGACCATGCAGGTAGTCTGCCCACGCTCGTGCGCCGAGGTTTCGCGGGATCGATCCACTCCACGCCGGCCACGCGCGACCTCTGCGCCGTCATGCTGCGCGACTCGGCTCGGATCCAGGCCAGCGACGCGGCATACCTCAACCGCCGCTTCGCCGCCGATCCTGAGTATCGTCCGATCACGCCGCTTTATGACGAGCTCGATGCGATCCGGGCTCTCGAGCACTTCGTCGGGGAGCCCTATCACCGCGCTTTCGCGCCGGTGCCCGGAATGAAAGCGACGTTCCTGGATGCCGGCCACATCCTCGGTTCGGCTCAGATCATCATCGACGTGGAAGACGGCGGGTCGAACAAGCGCATCGTATTTTCCGGCGATCTCGGTCGACGGGACCTGCCCATCATTCGCGATCCCGAGCCGCCCCCGCCGCATCCGGACTATCTGGTGCTCGAGAGCACCTACGGCAACCGTGTGCACGCCGACCTCGGGCCCACCCTGGAGCGGCTCGAAACGATCGTGCGCGAAGCGGTCAAGCGCGGCGGAAAGATCGTCGTTCCCTCCTTCGCGGTCGGCCGCTCGCAGGAGCTGATCTACGCGCTGACTCGGTTACACCGCGACGGGCATCTGCCGCCGGTGCCGATCTACGTCGACTCACCTCTCTCCGTGAGCGTGACCGAGATCTTCAAGCTCCATCCGGAGTGCTTTGATCAGGAAATCCGCGAGCGCCTGCGGGACAGCGAGGATCCGTTCGGATTCGATCGCATCCACTATGTTCAAAGCCGCAAGGAGTCGATCGCGCTCAACCAGCTCGAAGGCCCCGCCGTGATCATCTCGGCCGCAGGCATGGCAGAAGCGGGCCGAGTCCTGCATCACCTACAGAACACCGTGGAGGACGAGCGCAACACGATCCTGATCGTGGGCTTCATGGCTCAGCACACGCTCGGACGGCGGCTGGTGGAGCGCCAGCCGCGGGTCCGTATCTTCGGGGTGGAGCGCGACCTGCGAGCGCGGGTCGAGGTCCTGAACGGTTTCAGCGCGCATGCCGATCGCCCGTTCCTGCTCCAATATGCCCAGACGGCGCTCCCCCGTGTTGGTGTGTTCCTGGTCCACGGAGAACCCGATCAGCAACGTCCGTTGCGAGCGGCGCTGGAGGCCGCGGGCCAGACAG
>DATLIL010000220.1:0-9644 GCA_035539475.1 Polyangiaceae bacterium | reverse complement strand
GTGGAGCTTCTGGCAGCGCGGCGGTGAGCGATGGCGGAGCGGGAACTTCGTCTTCGGCGGGAGGTGGCTCGGCTGGCTCAGGCGGAACCGGCGGCGGCCCCGGCGGTCGTTTCGACAGCTTCTCGAACTACCGGCTGACGGGCTCGTGGCCAGAGCTGAAGGCCGTCATCGAGCAGAAGCCGGGCACGCTCGACTTCACCAGGGTGCAGGTCCACAACCGGTTCCTGGCGGAGAGCTGTTCGATCGCCGACTACAACAACGACGGCGTTCCTGACGTCTCGTCGGGTCGACGCTGGTTCGAAGGTCCGGACTTCATCACGGAGCACATGTTCCGCGATGGTCACGAAGACTTGCCGCGCGATGGCCTCGGAACCGAGATCGACACGGGCGTTTCCGACGACTACGCCGACTTTGCCTGGGATCTGAACGACGACGGCTTCGCCGACATCATCAACATCTCCAATCCGGAGGTCCCTGCAGACCGCAACCCCAATCCCGCGCCCGCTCCGCAGGACCCGGGAACAGCGTACTGGTACGAGAACCCCGGAGCCAACTGGGAGGCCGACCCCATGTGGCCAAAATTCCCCCTCCACCTCGACGTCCGGCACGAACAGCACGCTCTCACGGACGTCGACGGCGACGGCAGGCCCGAGCTCATCGGCGCCTGCAAGGAGTGTCCGCCCAAACAAACGAGGGGCTACTACTTCCGCGACTGGACCAAGGTCGGCGCAGCGTGGGGCTACGCTCCCGTCACCAAGACAATGGAGTTCCCGTTCAACGGGTCCGGCTGGATGCACGGTATCGGCTTCAACGACGTCAACGGTGACGGCTTGACCGACATGCTCCTCCCGACCGGCGCCTGGCTTCAAACTCGGGACGGCACGGGCTGGCAGCAGCAGACCATGACGGGCACGTTCTACGACGGCGACCTTTCCGCAAATCGCGGTGGGGCTCACATGTACGCCTGGGACATCGACGGTGACGGCGACCAGGATGTGTTCAGCGCCGACTGGGCGCACGGCAACGGCCTGGCCTGGTACGAGCAAACGACGCCGGGCGCGTTCAGCAGGCATCAATTCATGGGTCATCAGGACGAAGTGGCCACCTACGGCGTCTACTTCTCGCAGCCCCACGCCGCGGAAGTGGTCGACATGGACGGGGATGGCGTGAGCGACATCGTCACCGGCAAGGCGCGCTTCGCAAATCCCGACGGCTGCGGCGACCCGGACCTCCGGGGCACGCCCGTCGTCTACGTCTTCAAGACCGTGCGCGACGAGCCGGGCGTCTCCGGCGCGGCCCACTTCGAGCCCTACTTGGTGGATGACGTCTCTGGCGTCGGCCGCCAGTTCGCCGTCGGGCACGCCAACACCGACGGCATCATGGATATCTGCGTGGGCTCGAAGGTCGGGCTCTACGTCTTTCTCGGCAAGTAGCGCTAGTTCAGGTTGGCGTTCGCCGCGCGCGCGCCGCGCTTGGTGTCGGAGGGCCGCCGCGAAAAGGTCAGCCCATCCGCTCCGCGGTCGACGACGATCACGTCGCCGGGCATGAACTCGCCGGCGAGCACGCGCTTGGCCAGGGCGTCCTCGACATGGCGCTGCACCGCGCGCTTGAGCGGACGCGCTCCGAACTGCGGATCCCAGCCGACCTCGGCCAAAAACTCCTTGGCCGCTTCGGTGAGCTCGAGCCCGAGATCACGCTGCTCCAGCCGCTCTTCCAGGTAGCCGAGCTGGATGTCGACGATGCGGCGCAGCTCGCTGCGGTCGAGGCGGTGGAAGACCACGATCTCGTCGAGACGATTGATGAACTCGGGCCGGAAATGGCGGCGCAAGGCCTCCATCGCCGTCTTGTCGGCGAGCTCGTCCTTCTCCTCTTCGCTCAGGTCGCGGCGCTCCTCGATAGCCGTCAGCTCCAGCGTTCCGATGTTGCTGGTCAGGATGACGACGGTGTTCTTGAAATCCACCGTGCGGCCCTGACCGTCGGTGAGGCGGCCGTCGTCGAGCAGCTGCAGCAACGTGTTGAACACGTCGGGGTGTGCCTTCTCGATCTCGTCGAACAGGATCACGCTGAACGGCCGCCGGCGCACCGGCTCGGTGAGCTGCCCGCCTTCGTCGTAGCCCACGTAGCCCGGCGGCGCGCCGATCAGGCGCGAGACGGCGTGGCGCTCCTGGTACTCGCTCATGTCGATGCGGATCATGGCGCGCTCGTCGTCGAACAGGAATTCAGCCAGGGCGCGCGCGGTCTCGGTCTTGCCCACGCCGGTGGGCCCCAGAAACAGGAACGAGCCGATCGGCCGCCGCGTGTCGCCCAGGCCCGCTCGTGAACGGCGCACCGCGTTGGCCACGGCCGTTAGCGCCGCGTCCTGCCCGATCACGCGCTGGCGCAGATTCTCCTCCATGTGGAGCAGCTTCTGCATCTCGCTCTCGAGCATCTTGGACACGGGCACACCGGTCCACTTCGAGACGATGCTGGCGATGTCTTCTTCGGTGACCTCTTCGCGCAGGTAGGAACCCTTCTCCTGCACGCGATTGAGCTCGGCGCGCTGCTTCTCGATCTCCTTCTCTTGCTCGGGGATCTTGCCGTAGTGAAGCTCGGCGGCCCGGCCCAGATCGCCCTTGCGGCGGGCCTGCTCTTCCTGAGTGCGCAGCTCGTCGAGCTCGACCTGCTTGTCACGAATGACGGCGATGATCTCCTTCTCGTGCATCCACTGCGCGCGTGCCGCGTCGCGCTTGGCGTTCAGCTCGGCGATCTCTTTGGCCAGCTCTTCGAGGCGCGCCTTGCTGCCCTTGTCGCGCTCGCGCTTGAGCGCCTGCTCCTCCATGCGCAGCTGCAAGAGCTTGCGCTCGAACTGATCGATCTCGGCCGGCATGCTGTCGATCTCCATCTTGATCTTGCTGGCCGCCTCGTCGACCAGATCGATGGCCTTGTCGGGCAGGAAGCGATCGGTGATGTAGCGGTGTGACAGCAGCGCCGCGGAAACGAGAGCTCCGTCGGTGATGTGGATGCCGTGGTGGACCTCGTAGCGCTCCTTGAGGCCACGCAAGATGGCGATGGTGTCCTCCACGCTGGGCTGCTCGACCATCACCGGCTGGAAGCGGCGCTCGAGCGCGGCGTCTTTCTCGATGTGTTTGCGATACTCGTCCAGCGTGGTCGCGCCGATGGCCCGCAGCTCACCGCGCGCCAGTGCCGGCTTCAGCATGTTGGCGGCGTCCATGGCGCCCTCGGCGGCGCCGGCGCCGACCAGCGTGTGCAGCTCGTCGATGAACAGCACGATCGAGCCCGCGGATGCCTCGACTTCCTTGAGCACTGCCTTGAGCCGATCCTCGAACTCACCGCGATACTTGGAGCCGGCCACCATGCTGGCCAGATCGAGCGCCAGGATGCGCTTGTTTTTCAGCGACTCCGGGACGTCGCCATTGGCGATGCGATGCGCGATGCCCTCGGCGATGGCCGTCTTGCCCACGCCGGGTTCACCGATCAGCACCGGATTGTTCTTGGTGCGCCGCGACAGCACCTGCATCACGCGCCGGATCTCTTCGTCGCGACCGATCACGGGATCGATCTTGCCGCGCTTGGCCTGCGCCGTCAGATCGCGCGTGTACTTCTCGAGTGCCTGGAATTTGGCCTCGGGGTTCTGATCGGTGACGCGCTGGCTACCGCGGATCTCGGCCAGCGCGCGGATCAGTTTGTCGTAGGACAGCCCATGGCGATCGAAGACCGCCTGAACGTCCTTGTCGTTCTTGACCGCCGCCAGCAAGAAGTGCTCGACGGAGACGAAGTCGTCCTTGAGCTTCTTGGCCTCGTCCTCGGCCTTCTGCATCAAGGGCATGAGCCGGCGCCCGAACGTTGGCTCGGCGCCGCCGCTCACCTTGGGCAAGCCGTCGATGCGAAGCGTCAAATCACGGCCGAGATCGCCAGCTCGGGCACCGGCCCGCTCCACGAGCGGCGCGCCCACACCGCCGTCTTGCTCCAGGATCGCCAGGAGCAGGTGTTCGGGAATGATCTCCGGGTTACCGCGCCTGCTGGCCAAGCTGAGGGCAGCTTGCAGGGCTTCCTGGCTCTTCGTCGTGAGGCGATCCATCCGCATGGTGACGCGAACGTAAGTCTCCGCACGACGCGATCAAGGGCTACGACTAGGCTCCGCCGGCGCCAGCGCTGGGCGCGCTCGGCAGCCCCGCGGCGCCGCCCTCGGTGGGCGCAGAAGGTGCGCCGCTGGCTCCGCCAGCGCCCGGATCGGCTCCGCCGGCGCCACCCCCGGCGGGTGCGCCGCCGGCTCCGTCGCCACAGGCTGCCGGCGTTTCGCCATTCAAGAACGGCTCCGAGTCGACGCAGCCCAGGCCGATCTCGTAAACACCGAGCACTGAATCCAGCATGTAGCCGCAGCGACCGTTGGCCCGACAGCAGCCGTCGAACTCGATGCTAAAGCCGCCGTCGATCATCGTATTCACGCTGTTCGGACAGTTCGGATCGCGCTCACCGGGTTGATCGCGCGGCTGGCAGCGCTCCTCGAAGGTGGGCCCGAAGGTCTCGAGCACGCTGGAGTCGAGCCCGCAGGCGTCATCCTGAGCGCAGCACGCCTCGACCGCCGGGGCTCCCTCGACGGGGAGGATCAACGGCTGACACATCTCCCCGCCGCATTCGACGGCTTCGGCCGTGCCTCCGCCCTTCCCGGCCGAGCCCCCCTTGCTCGTGCTTCCGCCGCTACCGGCGCTACCGCCGCCGCTGCTCTCGTCGTCGCCGTCGCTGCTGCCGCAGGCCGAGGCCGAGGCGAGCCCGCCCAGCAGCAGGCCGGCAATGATCACACGAAGGTAGGCGCTCTTCTGCATCGTGGTCTCCGAGCCCTATCGAACACGATCGCACGCCCGGCGTCACCTGGTGGTATCGCCAGGGCGGCGAAGCGCGAAGTAGCGCCCCGCCGCCAAACTTTTCCGAGAGCGCGGAAAGCTACGCCTTGCCGCGCTTGCGCAGCCGGCCGCCGAGCATGCCGATCACGTCGTCCCAGCGATCGGGGCTCTTCATCAGTGCGCCGAACAACCCAGGCGGCAGATGACCCGCCGCGGCCATCCAGCGATAGCGGTCGACACCGTGGACATTGAGGTGTCCGGCGATCTCCTCGAGCCGGCTGAGACCGATGCCCTTACAGAGACCCGACTCGAGCATTCCGACATAACTGCCGGACCTCACGCCGAGCTTCTTGGCCAGGTCCTTCTGCGTCAAGCCGCGGCCCATTCTCGCCGAGCGAATAAGTCGCCCGATCTTCTTGGTCGTACCCTTGATTGTCGTCGTCGTCGCCATGTGTCCCGTGCCACCAAGACGAATTACGACGCCGTGTCGCCGACTCGCCTGGCGGCCCCTCCTTTCCTGTCAGAAAGTACCGATCGAGTTCACTGCAAAGGGTTGGTGAACAGCCACCAAACCGTCGGTGTGAATCCCTCTCACTTCGCAGGGTAGATCGGAGACTGGCCGGAAGGGTAGAGTTTGTCTGACCGGCGGTCAGCGAAGGCCGCAAATTCCAAGCATTACGCGGAGTTTGCTGTGGCAGTTCGCGTGAGATCGAGCTCGAGCGAGCTTGAACCCGCGCCACGGCGGCCGGGGAAGTGCGCGGAATCTCCGAATACCAGCCATCGCGAACCGCGCTACAGCGGCCGGCGACCGGCGGACGCTCGCGTGGGGAGGGGCCCCGCGGAGTTCACGAACACAGCTACCTTCAACCCGCGCCCCACGGCGGCCGACACGGCCGCTCGCGTGGGGAGGGGCGGCGCGTGCCGCCCCTACGAACGTCATGAATCGGGCGGTCGCGAAGCGACCGTCGATTCATATGTCGAGGTTGCGAACGTTGAGAGCGTTTTCTTCGATGAACTGCCGGCGCGGTTCGACCTGGTCGCCCATCAGCACGCTGAAGAGCTCGTCCGCCCTGACGGGATCGTTGACCTTCACCTGGAGCAACGTGCGTGCGTCCGGGCTCATGGTCGTTTCCCACAGCTGGTCGGCGTTCATTTCACCGAGGCCCTTGTAGCGGGTGATCTGCATGCCCTTGCGGCCGCGCTCGCTGATGAAGGCGTCGAGCGCTTCGGCGTCGGCCAGGGTCACCGGCTCGGCCTTGCCTGCCCGGGCGATGTAGGGCGCCGGTCCGATCGACCGAACGTCCTCCTCGATCGACAGGAGCTCCTGATACTCCGCGCTCTCGGCGAGCTCCCAGTCCGCCACCGCCGGGCGTGAGGACGCGCCGGGCCTGAACTTCACCGAGATCTTGCCGGCTCCGTGGGCCTTCTCCCACTCCACGCTGACCGACAAGGGGCACAGGTCCGGATAACGGGCCTCGAGGTACACGCTGAGCTTCTCGGCCGCCGCGTCCACCTTGGCCCGGTCACGGAAGTCCGCCAGCGTCATGCTGCTCGAGCGCAGCAGCGCGGCAGCGACGCGTGCGTCGCAGCGACGGTCGATCTTGCCGAGGATGTCGCGCTGCATGCGCAGGCGCGAGGCCAGGTTGAACAGCGGCACGCCGGACAGGGCCGGGCCCTTCTGCGCCTGGATGGTCAGCTCCTCGATGCCGTTCTCGATCAGGAAGCGATCGAGCGCCGCCTGATCCTTCAGGTAGAAGTGGCGCTTGCCCTTGCGCACGCCGTAGAGCGGCGGCTGGGCAATGTAGAGGTAACCGCGCTCCAGCACCTCGCGCATCTGGCGGTAGAAGAAGGTGAGCAGCAGCGTGCGGATGTGGCTGCCGTCGACGTCCGCGTCCGTCATCAGGATCACGCGGTGGTAGCGCAGCTTCGAGACGTCGAAGTTGCCGCTCTCGTCGATGCCGCAGCCGAGCGCGGAGATCAGCGTGGCGACCTCCTGTGAAGAGAGCACGCGATCGAGCCGAGCGCGTTCGACGTTCAGGATCTTGCCCTTGAGCGGCAGGATGGCCTGGAAGTGGCGATCGCGGCCCTGCTTTGCGCTACCGCCGGCGCTCTCGCCCTCGACGATGTAAAGCTCGCTGATCGTCGGATCCTTGCTCTGGCAGTCGGCGAGCTTGCCCGACAGCGACGTGCCGTCGAGCACGCCCTTGCGCACGACCTCACGCGCCTTGCGCGCCGCTTCACGCGCCTTGGCGGCGAGCGTCGCCTTTTCGAGGATCTTGCGTGCGGTCTGCGGGTGCTCCTCGAAGTAGCGCCCAACGTGCTCGTTGACCGCGTTCTCGACCACGCCCTTGACCTCGCTCGAGACGAGCTTGCTCTTGGTCTGCGAATCGAAGCTCGCGTCCGGATGCTTGACGTGGATGACGCAGACGACACCTTCGCGCGTGTCGTCGCCGGTGAGGCCGTTCTTGGCGTCCTTGAACAGGTTGTGTTCCTGTCCGTAGTTGTTCAGCGTGCGGGTCAGCGCGCCGCGCAAACCCGTGAGGTGCGTACCGCCGTCCTTGTTGCTGACGTTGTTCGTGTAGCAGAGGATCTGCTCGGCGTAGCTGTTGGTCCACTGGATGGCCACGTCGAGCACGATGTTGGCCTTGCCCTCGCCCGCCGGGAACTCACCGGTGAACGCGACCACGTCGTCGTGCACCGGCTCCTTGCTCTTGCTCAGGAGCTCGACGAACTCGGCGATGCCGCCCTTGTACTCGTAGGTCTCGCGCCGGCCCTCGCCGCGCTCGTCCGTGAGCTCGACGACCAGCCCAGAGTTGAGGAACGCGAGCTCGCGCAGGCGGTTGGCCAGGATGTCGAAGCTGTACTCGGTGCTGGTGAAAATCTCGTGATCGGGCTTGAACGTGAGCTTGGTGCCGGTGCCCTCGCTCTCGCCGATGGCCGCCAGGGGTGCCTGCGGCACGCCGCGGCGGAACTCCTGGAAATGGACCTTGCCCTCACGCTTGATCTCGAGCCGCAGCGTTTCGGAGACGGCGTTGACCGCGCTCACACCGACGCCGTGCAGGCCGGCGCTGACCTTGTAACTCGAGTGGTCGAACTTGCCGCCGGCGTGCAGCACCGTCATCACGACCTCGGCCGCGCTCACGCCGCGGTCGGGCATGATGCCGACGGGAATACCGCGTCCGTCGTCTTCGACGGTGATGGAACCGTCGAAGTGCACCGCGATGTTGATCTTCTTGCAGTGACCTGCGAGGTGCTCGTCGACGGCGTTGTCGACGGCTTCCCAGACCAGGTGGTGCAGGGCCGAGCCATCGTGCACGTCGCCGATGTACATGCCGGGGCGCTTGCGCACGGCCTCGAGCCCCTCGAGCACCGTGATGTTACTGGCGTCGTATTCGCTGCCGGCAGGAGCGAGATCTGGTGCAGAGCTGGTCAAGTTGGCGAACCTGCTTCACGTTGCGGCCGCCTTCGGGTGTGCGGGCCAACAGGCTAGTGCGGCACCCACGCGGCCGTTTCCCGACGATAGGAAAGACGGACTCTTCGTATAGCCACTAAGAGGCCCTGGCGCAAGCCGATTTCAGATATAATTCCTCTGTCAAATCGCGTACTTAGCTAGGGCGAAAATGACCTCGACGAGGGCGCTCGGAAAGCACGAAATTTCAGTGCGCTTCAGGGCGCGTGAAGCGCACCTGCAACCAGCCGGAAGAGTGTTTTTCCACTGCTGACGGCGGCGTCCGGCGCGAACAGCTCCGGCCTCGTGGTGGTCACGAAGATCTGACTTTCGCTCTGCCGCACGAACTCGTAGACGGCCCCCGTTCGCTCGGGATCCAGCTCGCTCGAAACATCGTCCAGGAGCAACACCGGGTGTGCAGCACGCGCCTGCCGCACACACTCGAGCTCGGCGAGCTTAAGCGACAGCGCCAGGAGCCGCTGCTGACCTTGCGAGGCGTGGTGGCGAGCGGGTCGGCCGTCGAGCGCGAGCTCGAGCTCGTCGCGCTGCGGTCCGAAGGTCGCACCCCGGCGCCGCTGGTCCGCGCCACGACGATCGGCGAGCTCGCGGGCGAAGACCTCCGGATCCTCGCTGCCTCCGGCCTCGTAGCTGACAGCGAAGGCGAGCTTCTGCGCTGCCACCCGGCCGAAGGCTTCGCCCAGAGCCTGGGTGAGCGCCGAAGCAGCCAGGCGGCGTGCCCGGCTCAGGCGGGCGCCAGCTTCGGCCATGACGCTCTCGAAGGCAGCGAGCTCCCGCGCGCCACTGCCGCGCTCCTCGAGCACCTTTTGGCGGCTCTGCAGGGCCTCGCTGTAGCGCGCTCGAGCCTCCGCGCCGGGCGGGTCCAGGAAGAGCACCACGCGGTCGAGCAGCCGCCGCCGACCCGCCGCCGGCCCGCTGACGAGCTCGAGGTCAGCAGGGTGGAACACGACCACGGGCGTCCGCGTCGCGAAGCTCGCCAGCGTCGGTGGCCGCTTGCCGTCGATGAGGGCACTCCTGCCACGCCGGCCCAGGCCCACCTTCTGCTCGCGGGTGAAGCCGTCCTCCTCGATCACCGCCCTGACCTGGGCGCGTTCGTCGCCGTCGCGAACCAGCGCTCCGAGACGCTCGCTGCGAAAGCTCTTGGTCGTGGCCACCAGGTAGAGCGCCTCGAGCAGGCTGGTCTTGCCCTGGCCGTTGTCGCCTACGACGATGTTGAGGCCGGGGGACGGCGTGAAGTCGAGGCTCGCGATGTTGCGCAGCGAGCGGACGGAGACGCTCGCAAAACGAAGGGACCTGAGGTGACTCAAATCCGCATCGGCATGATCACGGCCACGTAG
>DATLIL010000219.1:0-4273 GCA_035539475.1 Polyangiaceae bacterium | reverse complement strand
TGGTCGGGGTCGGCATCGGCGTCGTGCTCCTGCTTACTGGCTCGTCGTCCTCGAGTGAGACGGCCCTGGCCTCGCCGGCACCGCGCCTCGACGTCAGCGTCGACCGACGAGGCGCGGACGCACGAGCGACCTGGAGGTTTTGAGAGTGAGAAGCCCGCGCCAAGGCATGCTCCTGGCGGCGTTGCTGGCCCCGGCGCTCGCTTCCTGCGTCGCGCTGCTCGATTTCGACGAGCTCTCGGAGGGCAGCGGTGGCGCCGCCAACGTGAGCGGAAGCAGCAACGGCGGCAGCGAGGCCGGCGGCAGCAGTGACGAGGGCGGTGCGGCTGGAAGCGCCCAGGGCGCCGCGGCCGGCAGCAGCCAGGGCGGCGCGCCCGAATGCGGCGACTGCACGGACGACGATCCCTGCACCGTCGACAGCTGCGCCGTCGTCGACGGCGAGGCAACCTGCCAGCACGAATACACGCCGGGGCTGGCGCTCGACGGCATCGACGAGACCATCGCCGCCGATGTCCACCACCGCGTCACCATGATCGGTGGCCCCGACGCCTTCTTCTACTCGGTCTTCAGCGAAGACAACGGCGAGGGCGACGTCGCCATTTATCGCCTGGGCGCCACGGACGACGCCAGCGAGCTCGTTGCCACGCTCTCGGATCTGCCTGCGATGGATTTGCCGGGCGCGGGTCGGGCCGTCAGCGCCGCCGGGCTCGCCATCGACGACGCGGTCGCCTTCCGGCTCCACGCCTTCGTCGGCATCGAGAACGCCGTGGGCGGGGCCCGGCCCTGGCACGTCATCTTTCAGGGTGATCCGCTGGAAGCCGGCACCCCCCTACCGGTCGGCGACAGCTACGATCCGCTCAATCCGATCAGCCACCCCGTGGCGCTCAACATCACGGGCACGGTCTACGGAGCGTGGATCACCGAGACGCACACCATCGAGCTATCGGGGCTCGGCGCCGCGAACACCACCTTTGGCGCCAGCACGATGGACGCCACCACGCTCTCCCTGTTCGACACCACCGACAACGAACCCGCGGTGCTCTACACGGGCAGCGGCAATGGCGTTTACCTGGAGAGCGTCGCCGCGTCCCAGACCATCACCGAGTGCGAAACGCGCCCGGGCTTCTTCTTGAGCGCCCAGACGGTTCCGACCGGCATCCAGGGCTTCCACTTCGCGTCGTGGACCAAGGCCGGTGACGACTTCCTCGTCAACCAAAGCCAGATTGTCGCGTGCAGCGCGGACGGGTGCTTCGCCGACCCGAACTGCGACGGCGGCAGCGAGACCCCCATCCGCAACACCGCCGGTGTCACGGCCAAGCTTCCCGGTGCCCCTCCTGGCGAGGTCCACTACGCGCTGGCCGTCCCCTACCTGGCGCCCGGCACCGACCCCGACGCGGTCGACGCCGGTCTGAGCTTGCAGCTCTTCCGCATCAACTTCGGCCCCGACCCGCTCGTCGGCTCTCCGACTTTCGCGGAGCTCGGCGAAGCCCTCGACGTCGCGCGGCTGCCCACGGACACGAGCTTCTCGGGCCCGAACTACCCGGCGATCGCCTACGTGGAGCCCGACAAGCTCGCGCTCGCCTGGCTCCAGCCGGGGGATTCCGCCGACGAGCTCCACGTCCAGCGCTACCAGATGTGCCTGGACCAGTGAAAAAAGGCCCGTTCAGGGCCTGTCTCGCCGAACAGCCCCCGAACCCTTGACGAAGCCGGGAGGTTCCGTCATAAGTCCGCGCTCCGCGGGCTCCCCGGCCTCTACAAGTCCAGATCACGTAGTCTGGCGCCGGACGCCCCCTCTCGGAAAGTCTTGTCATGCCGAAGATGAAGACCAAACGCGCCGCCGCCAAGCGCTTTAAAGTGACTGGCTCCGGAAAGGTTCGCCGGCCCAAGGGTGGTGCGCAACACAACATGATCGGGAAGTCCCGCAAGCGCCGTCGCCGTCTGCGCGACAACGACATGGTCGACAAGGCCACCGAAAAGCGCGTCAAGATCATGCTGCCTTACGGCTGAAGGAAGAGAGAGCAAGATGTCGCGCGTCAAACGAGGTCCGTCTCCCCGCCGTCGCCACAAGCGGGTACTCAAGCAGGTCGAAGGCTTCTGGGGTGGTCGCAAGAACCACATCCGGCAGGCCATGCACGTGCTCTGGAAGAGCTGGCAGTACGCTTACGTCGGTCGCAAGCTCCGCAAGCGTGATTTCCGCCGCCTCTGGATCACCCGCATCAACGCAGCTTGCCGCCTCAACGGCACGAGCTACTCGCGGCTGATGGCTGCGCTCAAGAAGCAGAACATCGGCCTCGATCGCAAGGTGCTGGCGGACATGGCCGTCAACGACGCGGCCGCCTTCAAGCAGCTCGTCAGTCTCGCCAGCAAGTGAGACCCCGGCGCTGAGCATGACGGCCGCGGCCGATCTCGTTCAGAACCTCACCAATCTCGTCGAGCGGGCAAGATCCGTCTTTGCCGCCTCGGCAAGCGAGCATGATCTGCGCGCTCAGCGCGCCGAGATCCTCGGCAAGAAGGGTGAGCTCACCGCGCTGCTGCGTTCGCTGGGCCAGGCACCGCCCGAAGAGCGCAAGGCCATCGGCGAACGTGTGAACGCCGTCAAAGGCGAGGTCGAGGCCGCGTTCGAGCTCCGCCTCGGCGAGCTCGCTCGGCAGGCGCGTGAGGCCGAGCTCTCGGCTGCTCCCTTCGACATGAGCCTGCCGGCTCGCCTGCCCTGGCCACGCGGACACCGTCACCCGATCACGCAGGTCAAGGACGAGATCCTCGACATCTTCCGTTCCCTCGGCTTCGAAGTCGCCTGGGGTCCCGAGGTCGAGCTCGAGCAAAACAACTTCACCAAGCTGGCCTTCCCAGAAGACCACCCTGCCACCGACATGCAGGACAGCTTCTGGGTCAAGGTGCGTGGCGCGGCAGACGCGCGCACGCTGCTGCGGACGCACACGAGCAACGTCCAGGTGAGAGAGATGAGCACGCGCCGGCCTCCCATGGCCGTGGTGAGCGGCGGCGCGGTTTTTCGGCGGGACGACGACATCACGCACTCGCCGATGTTTCACCAGATCGAGGGCTTCCTCGTCGACGAGCGCGTCAGCCTGGCGGAGCTCAAGGGCGTGCTCAGTGAGTTCGCGCAGCGCCTGTATGGCCCAGGCACACCCGTGCGCTTTCGGCCCAGCTACTTTCCGTTCGTAGAACCCGGCGCCGAAATGGACGTCGGTTGCGTCTTTTGCCGACCGGACGACGGCAGTCGTGCTCACTGCCGCGTTTGCAAGTCGACCGGCTGGCTGGAGATTCTCGGCTGCGGAATGATTCACCCGGCAGTGTTCGAGCACTGCGGCATTGATCCGGAGCACTTCACCGGCTTCGCATTCGGGCTCGGCGTCGAGCGCGTCGCGATGCTGCGCTACGGGATCCCGGACATTCGCTTGTTGTTCGAAAACGATCCGCGCTTCCTGGCGCAGTTCTGACCGAACCCTGACGTAGGTCAGACAACGACGTCGTGCCCGCGGCACACGTTGCGCCAACTTGCGTGCGCACCCTTGCAACTCTTGCGGTGTAGTCGGCCGCGAAAGTCGCGGCGTGCCCGTCGGCGAGCAGGCCGGTCCTTGACGACGATGGGAGCGAGACCGAAATGAAAAGACGTGCTCAGGCGTTGGGCTGATTGACGTCTCGTTCCGATGGGAGCCCGGCTCCCGCCCCGCTGGAATGAATGTTCAGCGGGTTACCCACCCCAAACTGAACACGGTTGCGGAGCCAAACGGCCGATTATGGCCGATGGAAGCTAAAGGCGCGGAACAAATTTGCCGTAACGGTTGTCAGAGCCTAGAAGGCCTCGCCGCCGCGCGAAAATTCGCCCCTGCTAGAAAATTCCTCGAGTCTCCGCGGATCCAAGCTGCCCCGTCGTGCGTATTTGAAATCAACCCTTCCAGGACTGCCATGACCGCTCGCGTTTCTCAGCCCAAGCCCGCTTCCCGTGGTCGTTCCGGGTCCGCCCCGACGACTAAAAGGACTGATCGCTTGAAGGCGCGTCCGGCCACTTCCGAGAAAGAAGCGCACTCTCGCCTCGCAGAGGCAGAAGTGGCTCAAAATTTGCTTCCCTCCCCTCATCAGGGGTCCCACATGGCCACCACTTCTCGTCCCAACCCTACCACTCCTCAACGCAAAGCCAAGGGCCGCGCTGCAGCGAGCGCCCCTGCGCCCGCCGAGGCCAGCGCGGCGGAGTCCACGCCCCCGGAGGCCGATGAGCCGGTCGCCAGCACCGGGCCGAGCAGCGAGCCGCCGGAAG
>DATLIL010000218.1:0-4231 GCA_035539475.1 Polyangiaceae bacterium | reverse complement strand
ATGTGCACGACCTGATCGAGGATCACCGCGATGAGGATCACGCCACCCACGATGATGTTGGTCCAGTTCGGGTTCAGGCGCCAGATGCGCCGGATGCCCTCGACGTCCGTGTATTGGACCTGGAACATGTTGATGCCGTTGTCGATGACGCGCATCATCGCCGAGCCGATCAGGATGCCGAGGATCGTGCCCTCGCCACCGCGCAGCGAGCAACCGCCTAGCACCGCGGCGGCGATGGCGTAGAGCTCGTAGGCCACGCCGACCTGGTGCGACATCTGGCCGATGTAGGCGCAATAGAGCACACCCGCGACGCCACCGGCCATCGCCGAGATCACGTACGTCGTCGTCTCGACGCGCTTCACGTTGATGCCGGAGTATTCGGCCGCCGCGCGGTTACCGCCGATGGCGTAGATGTAGCGCCCGAGCACGGTGAAGTGCAGCACGTAGGCACCGACTCCGGCCACGAGCAGGAAGATCAGCACTGGGTAGGGGAGCAGCGGATCGCCACCCATCTGGAACAGGCCACCGCTCGACAGGTTGAGCAGCGGCGACTCGCCCATGCTGATGACGCCGCCCTCGACCACGGTCTGAGACACGCCGCGCAGGAGCAGCATGCCGCCCAGCGTGACGATGAAGGGTTGCAGCTTCAGCCGCGTGATCAGCAGGCCCTGAATCAATCCCACCAGGCCGGCCACGCACAGGGCCACCAAGATCCCGACCCAAAGTGGATAACCTAGGCCGCCGGTCGCCGTGGACGTCAGGCGCGCGATGATCACGCCAGTCAGGCCCACGACGGAGCCGATCGAGAGATCGATGCCGCCGGTGATGATCACGAAGGCGATGCCGATGGCGAAGATGCCGAGCATCGAGATCTGACGCGTCATGTTGAAGAAGTTCGACGCGCCCAGGAAGTCGGAGTTCGACGTCCAGAGCCCGAAGCAAATCACCAACAGCGCAACCAGCATGCCTAATTCACGTCTCATGACGCATTCTCCGCGGATAGAGTCTCCGTCTTGCCCGTCATCAGGCCAGCGATCGCGAGCTGGCTGAGCTCATTCTGCTCGAGCACGCCCTTGAGCTGCCGCTCGTGCATCACGACCACGCGATCGCTCATCCCCATCGTCTCTTCCATGTCCGAGCTGACCATCAGGATGGTGATGCCCTGGTCGGCTAGATCGGCCATCTGCTTGTAGATCTCGGCCTTGGCGCCGACGTCGATGCCGCGCGTCGGCTCGTCCAGGATCAGGACCTTCGGCTTCATCGCCAGCCACTTGGCCAGCACCACTTTTTGCTGATTGCCACCCGACAGGTTGCCCACCGTCTGGCGGATACTCGGCGTCTTGGTGTTCATGCGCTTCACGCCGTCCTGGGCCACGCGTTGCTCGGTCTTGCGATCGAGCCAGCCGAGCGGCGCGTAGCTGCCGACGTCGGGCAGTGAGGTATTTTCGGCGACGGACATGGGCAGCACCAGCCCGTGCTGCTTGCGATCCTCCGGCGCGAGATACACGCCGCGATCGATGGCCTCGCGTGGCCTTTTCGGCAGGAAGGCCTGGCCCTCGAGGCGCATCGTGCCGCTGAGCGCCGGAGTCGCGCCGAAGATCGCTTCCATGAGCTCCGTGCGCCCCGCGCCGACGAGGCCAGCGAAGCCGAGGATCTCGCCCTTCTTGGCCGAAAAACTGACGGGGCTCGGAGCGCCCGGCACGACCAGGCCCTCGACCTCGAGCACGTTCTCGCTCGAGCCGCGCTCCCGCTTCGGCGGAAAGTAGTCGTTCTTGAGCTCGCGGCCCACCATCATGGCCACGATCGCGTCGTGAGACGCCTCTTTTCGCAGCAGATCGCCGACGTACTGCCCGTCGCGCAGCACCGTGATGCGATCGGCGAGATCGAGCACCTCGCCCATGCGGTGCGAGATGTAGATGATGCCGATCCCTTCCTCGCGCAGCTGACGGATGATGGCGAAGAGCTGCTCCGATTCGGCGCTGGCGAGCGACGAAGTCGGCTCGTCCATGATCAGGATGCGGGCGTTCGTGGACAGCGCCTTCGCGATCTCGACCATCTGCATCTGTCCCGCCGTCAGGCGCGAGACCAGGGTCGTGACCGGCAGCTTCAGCCCGACGCGCTCGATGAGCTCCGCGGCTCTGGCGTTCATCTGCAGCCGGTTGAGCGGCTTGAGCAGGGCGGACTGCTCGTTGCCGAGGAAGATGTTCGACGTGATGTCGAGGTTCGGAGCCAGCATCAGCTCCTGGTGGATCAGCGCGATGCCCTGCGCCTTGGACTCGCGCACGCTGCCGAGGGTCACGACCTTGCCATCGAGCAGGATCTCGCCTTCGTCGGGCTGGTTGACCCCGCCGAGGACCTTCATCAGCGTGCTCTTGCCGGCGCCGTTCTCGCCCATCAGTGCCAGCACCTCGCCGGCGTGGAGCGAGAGCGAAACGCCATGCAGCGCGACCACGCCCGGAAAGCGCTTGGTGATGCGCCGCATTTGCAGGAGGGTGTCGCTCATCTTCGTCACTCGAGCTGGGCGCCGCACGACTCACGCACGACCAGGCGCGGCGTGAGCAACATGCTGCGCGGGGGCAACGTCGGCTCCCTGATGCGCTCGATCAGCGCCTGGAAGGCCGTGGTTGCGATGTCCTTGCAGGGTTGATGGATCGTCGTCAGCGGCACGCTGACGAGCGTTGCGTACTTGGCGTCGTCGAAGCCGACCACGCGCAGCTGCTGGGGCACGTCCACGCCGTTTTTCTCCAGCGTACGCAGCAGCTGCGCCGCCGTGAGATCGTTGGCGCAGACCACGGCGTCGGGGCGCTTGCCCGTGCTCCAGGAGCGAACCCACTTGGCGTCCTCTGGATCGCCGATGCGGAGCCAGTCCGGCAAGAGCGGGATGTCATGCCGGACCAGCGCCTCGCGCACGCCTGCGATGCGCGCGTCCACGGTGGCGGCGGAGTAGGGCCGAGCCATGAAGACGACCTTCTTGCAGCCGAGCTCGATCAGGTGCTGCGCCAGCACGAAGCCCGCCGTGAAGTTGTCGATGCCGACCACGTCGTGGTCACAGCGCGTGGGGAAAGGACCCAAGTCGCGATCCAGGAGCACCAGTGGAATGCCCGCCTCGCGGAAGCGCTGCACGATCACCTGGTTACTGGACTCCGACTGTCCCTCGAACGGCGCGAAGAACACGCCCATCACCTGTCGTTCGAGCAACTGGCTGACGAGCTCCAGCGCGTGCTGGTGGCTGAGGTCGGAGGTGGTGTCCGCCGGTCCGGCGCCGCCCCAGATCAAGCTGTAGTCGTGAGCGCGCGCCAGGCTGGCGAGCTCCCCGCAGATGAGCTCGAAGATCTCGGTCGAACGAAACCCAGGGATCAAGAGCGCGAGCTGGCGCGCCGGTGTGGCCGCGGGCGTACGGCTGCGCACGAAAGTGCCGGACCCGGCCCGGCGCATGACCAGTCCCTGATCCTGTAAGTCCCGCAGCGCGCGTGCGACCGTCGGCCGCGACACGCCGAAGCGGCGCACGAGCTGCGCCTCGCTCTGCAAACGCCCCGAAGTCCCGTACTTTCCAGCCAGAATTTCGGCGAGAAGCGTGCTCGATATCTCGCGATGTTTGAGTTCGGACTTCACGACTTGTAACTAGCAGGATTATGATCGATTTTCCAGACCGATCGTGAAGCTGTCACTAACTGTCACTGGGCTGTCCAGCCACCGTCGACCAGCAGCAGAGAGCCGCTGACGAGCTTGGCGGCGTCCGACGCGAGGTAGATCACGGCGCCGGCGACGTCGGAGATGTCACCGATCTTGTTGGCAGGAATCCGGCGCAGCACGCCTTCGCGGTACGCAGGATCGTCGAGGCGCTCGGCGGTGCCCGGCGTGTAGATGAAGGTCGGACCGACGGCGTTGACCGTTACGCCGAGCTTCGACCACTCCAGGGCCATCACGCGCGTCAGCTGATTCACGCCGCCCTTGCTCGCGCAATAGACGGCGTGATCGACGATGCCGACCGAGCCCGCCTGCGAGCTCATGTTGATGATCCGTCCGTAGCCGCGCTTGACCATGCCCCGGGCAGCCGCCTGCGCGCAGAAGAAGAGACCCTTGAGATTGACGTCCATCATCTCGTCCCACTCAGCCTCGCTGACATCGAGCGCCGGTTTGTTGGCGCCGAGCCCAGCGTTGTTGACCAGGATATCGATGCGACCCAGGGTCTCCTCTACCCGTGCAACGGCGGCAGCGATCGAGCCGACCT
>DATLIL010000217.1:0-3778 GCA_035539475.1 Polyangiaceae bacterium | reverse complement strand
CCCCAAAACTGCGCGCCGTCGCTCGCTGAACGGCGGTCGGGCTGGGAGGTTGTGGCGGGCGTTCGTTGCTTCGCCGAACGCTGGTGGGTGTGTGGCGGGCGTTCGTTGCTTCGCCGAACGCTGGTGGGTGTGTGGCGGGCGTTCGTTGCTTCGCCGAACGCTGGGAGTGTTGTGGCGGGCGTTCGTTGCTTCGCCGAACGCTGGGAGGTTGTGGCGAGCATTGGTGGCTTCGCCTTGAAGCGCGACAGGCAGTGCCGTCGACGGTGTGTTCCCCACCACAACCACACATCGAGCGGCGAGCGCCGCTGGGAGTGCGCGATCGGACATTGAGTTCGGGTCGTGCCCTCGAAACCGTACGATAGATGGGTGATGTCGACGTGGAGTTGCGTCGGCGACCACGTGCTCGCTCTGCGCGGATGCCGGAGACGCTCGTGAGCTGACGTAGCTCGGTCGTGATTCTGGCAGGTTCACATCCACCGACATTGTCGGTACGCCGTTGTTGCGTACGTGGACGGCGGCTGAGGCGTCATGTACTTTGAATGCTTCCCGTGGAGTCGGCACTTCACCACGAGAGCCTCGTCGGAGAGACGATAGGCGGCAAGTACCGCATCGTCACGCGGTTGGGTGCCGGAGGCATGGGTGTCGTTTACGAAGCCGAGCATCTCAAGTTGCGCCAGTCGGTGGCGCTGAAGATGCTGCATCCCGACCAGAGCGACGCCGAGCTGATCGCGCGCTTCGAGCGGGAAGCTCGAGCCACCGTGCGGCTGAAGAGTCCGCACGTGGCCGCGGTGATGGACATCGACAGGCTCGAGAGCGGGGCTCCGTACATGGTGATGGAGCTCTTGCACGGACGCGACCTGCGCAAGGAACTGGATCGGCGCGGGCCGCTGCCGCCGGGCGAGGCCGTTTCGTACCTGCTTCAAGCCTGCTCGGCGATTGCCGAGGCGCACCAGCACGGGATCGTGCATCGCGACTTGAAGCCCAGCAATCTGTTCCTCGCCCGCGACGCGAGCGGCGTGACGCTCAAGGTGCTGGACTTCGGCATTTCCAAGATGCTGGTCGGCGACGACAGCATGCGGACGGGGACGAAGTCGGTGCTCGGCACGCCGACTTACATGTCTCCGGAACAGATCCGCTCCACGAAGTCCGTCGACCACAGGACCGACATCTGGTCGTTGGGCGTGGTGCTCTACGAGCTCGTCACCGGCCGGGTGCCGTTCGAGGGCGAGACTCCTACTGCCGTGATCGCTGCGATCGCAGCCGATTCGGCCCGCGATGTTCGCGAGCTCATGCCCGAGCTCGCGCCGGCGCTCGGCAGCGCGATCATGCGGGCCATCGAGAAACACGCCAGTCAGCGTTTCGCGACTGTCGAAGAGTTCGCCGACGCGTTGCGCCCGTTCGACGCGAGCGCGTTGCAGGTGCCGACTCGGCCTGGGCTGGGTGAAGCAACCCGCGGGGCGACGATCTCGGAAGCGACGACGGTGCGCGCCTCGTCCGCGCCGCCTGCGAAAGTGCGGAGCTCGAAGGAGCCGGACCCCACGGCAGCTCGCTCGGTCGAGGCTGAACGAACGGGACCCGGTTGGACCGGCCGTACACTCCGCAGCAGTGTTCCGGCGGCGAAGGGGCGGGCCCTCTTGGTCGTGGGCCTGATGACGCTCGCGGGCGCCGTTGCGGCGTTGCTCGTCTCGCGCGCTGGTGGTGACCGCGTCACGACCGCTGAAAGGCTGCCAACGTCGCCGCGCGTTTCCGCGGCTCAGGTCCAGCCGACGCCGGCGCAACCCGAGTCCCCACCGGCGAACACCGCGGTCGTTTCAGCGGCGCCGTCGGCCCCGGTCGTCTCGGTGGCCGCACCGGCTTCCGCCAGCGAGCGAGCACGGAACCCTCCCGGCGCCGCGAAGCGTCCCAAGCCTGCAACCGCGAAGACGACGGCGACAGCGCCGGCTCCCGTTCCGACGACGACGACCGCGAAAGCTCCGGCACCGCAGAAGAATCCGCTATTCCTTTGAGGACGATGCATCGTGTAGGTCCGAAACGTCTGCTCATTGCCAGCACCCTGCTGCTTCAGCTCGCAGGCTCGGTTGCACGAGCTGGCGAGCCGACGGCGCAGGAGCTCAAGGAGCGCGCCAATCAGGCGATGGGCGAGCTCAGGTATGGGGACGCCCTCGAGCTCTACATGCGGGCGTACGAGCTCGAGCCCGATCCAGCGCTCTACTACAACCGCGCTCGGGCCTACGAAGCGCTCGGTCGCTTTCCCGAAGCGTTGGACCAGATCCTCGCGTTCGAACGCGAAGCGAGCCCTGACCTGAAGGCGAAGGTACCGCTACTCGGCGATCTCGTGAAGAACCTGCGCTCGCGGGTGAGCACGCTGCGGATCGACTGCGAGGTGACGGGTGCGCGCATCGTTCTGAGCGGAGTCGAGGTCGCGAAAGCACCGGTCAAGGAGCCGCTCCGAGTCAACGCCGGGGAGGCGGTGCTCGACATCTTTGCGGACGGCTACGAGCCCTATCGACAGAAGCTCGAGCTGCGTGGCAACGAGGTGGTTCTGCTCACGCCGAAGCTGACGCTCAAGGGCACGACGGGCGTGCTCGCCGTGAGCAGCAACGTCGCGGGATCGACCGTCTTCGTCGATGGACGCCGGTTAGGTGACGTGCCGGTGCAGATCGATGTCGTCAAGGGCAGGCACGCCGTGCGCGTGACCCACGACGGCTTCAAGGAAGGGCAGACGACGACGTTGGTCCTTGCCGGCCAGCGCACGAACCTTCATATCGAGCTCGAGAGTGAGCCCACCGTGCTCGAGCGCTGGTGGTTCTGGACCATCGCCGCGGGCGTGGTCGCGACTGGAACGGCCGTCACCGTGGCGCTCTTGACGGAGCGGTCCGCGGACAAGGGCGACATTCCGCCGGGCCAGATCGCGGCCCCCCTGGCGATCGGCTGGTAGCAGCGAAGAACGCCATGATGAAGTTGGTCGGCAATCTCACGCTCGCCGCGACGTCTCTTCTGCTCGGCTGTCGCGAACCGACTCAGATCACGGTCGAGCTCGGCACGGACGTGCACTGCGACGAGGTGTGGGGCACGAACTTGACCGCTGGTGTTTTGGGAGAGGTCGAAGACCAGCCACCGTCGCTCGAGACTCAGGCTTGCCGCAACGGGCGCATCGGTTCGATCGTTCTCGTGCCCAGCGACTCGAGCTCGGACAAGGTCGCGTTGCGAACCGTGACCGGAGTGGGCAAGCTGCCAGCGGACTGCATCGAGGACGACTACGTCGGCGGCTGCATCGTGGCGCGACGTGCGCTGAGCTACATTCCGCATACGCCGCTCGTCCTGCCGATCGACATGACGCTCGACTGCCTGGACGTTGCCTGCGACGAACGCCACACCTGCTACAAAGGCGGCTGTGTGACGGCTGAGGTGGATGACCCCGAGGACTGCACGGGCGACAATCCGTGTCTGCCGGGCACACCGGAGGAGCGAGCGTCGCTGGACGACGCTGCGCCGGAGGGCGGAAGCGGCGGCGTGGGTGGCGCTGAAGGCGGCGCCAATGCTGGGGGAGACAGCTCGAGCGCGGGGGAGGGCGGAAGCGGGGGAGCCAGCGAGCCGTTCTCGCCGGCAGTGCCAGTCGCCGCATTCTCCATCACTCCGCCGGTGGGGGAGGTCTCGACCGTCTTCTCGGTCGACGCCGGCGAAAGCTCCGACGCGGAGGACAGCTTCGACGCGCTCTCGTTCGATTGGGATTGGGAGAGCGACGGCGTTTACGACGACAGCGGCGCCCTCGCCGAGC
>DATLIL010000216.1:0-1713 GCA_035539475.1 Polyangiaceae bacterium | reverse complement strand
CTGCAGCACCACGCAGTAGCGCTCCGTCAGCCGCAGCAGCGTCGCTACCTGCTCGTCGCTCGCGTCGGTGTCGAGCGCAAAGCGCAGGCGAATGGCCCGAAAGCCCACCGGCGCTTCCTTGCTCACGCCGAGCGTGCCGCGAAAGTCGAGATCGCCCTCGGCGCTGATCACCGCGTCGCGCAGCTCCACGCCGATGGCCGTCGCCACGGCGCGCAGGGTCACCCCCGCGCAGGCGACCAGCGCCTCGAGCAGCATGTCACCGGAGCAGGCCTGCAAGCCGCTACCGCCCGTGGCGGGGTGTAGCCCGGCCTCGACCAGCGCCCTGCCCGTCTCGACCCGGCAGCTGATGCCCTCCCCGGCACGCGCCGAGGCGCGCAGCGTGATCAGGGCGGCGCCCGGATCTTCTCGGTACCTGTCCTTGAGCGGCGTCTGCAGCGCCTTGAGTTCCTCGGCGTTCATCGGCAAGAAGCCTATCAGGCATGACTCTCTCGGCCGAGCTCTACGCGCTCACCCACCGCGGCAGCCGGGGTGACGTCGCCTTTTATCGACGCGCCTGCGGCGGGGCGACGAGCGTGCTCGAGCTCGGCTGCGGCTCCGGCCGCGTGCTGACCGGACTCGCACGTCCTGGCAGACGCCTGGTCGGGCTCGACCGCGACGCCGGCCTGCTCAAGCTTGCCCGGCGCGCCCTGGGCCCGAGCGCCAAGCTCTTGCGAGGCGACATGCGCGGGTTCGAGCTCGGCGAGCGCTTCGACCGTGTCCTCATCCCGTACTCGGCCTTTTACTGTCTGCTCACCAAAGCCGACGCGCTGTCGTGTTTGCGCGCGGCGCGACGGCACCTGACTCACGACGGGCTGTTGCTCTTCGATGTCTACGCGGCAGACGGCTTCCACCGCGCGCGCGGTGCCGAGGGCGAGGAGCTCGACCGGCTCTTCACCCTGGCTCTCGCCGGGCGAAGCTACGAAGTCTTCGAGCACAGCCGCTGGCACCGTCGCCGCCAGCGCCTGGACATCACCTACCTCTACGTCGACCAGGAGAGCGGCCGTCGTATCGAGCTACCGTTGCCGCAGCGCTACTGGCTCGCCGCGCAGCTGCGACCGCTGCTCCGGCAGGCGGGTCTCGAGCTCGTGGCACTGCACGGGGATTTCCGCGGCGGCCGCTACTCGCCCTCGACGTCGGAGCGCATGGTCGTCACGGCCCGGCCGCGCTAGAGCAAGGCTGATGCTCGAAGAGCTCGTCGCCCTGCTGCGCGATCGCCGGTTGCTCGTGCTCACGGGTGCCGGCTGCAGCACCGAGTCCGGGATCCCGGACTATCGCGGACCGGAGTCCGCGCGGCGCAAGCGCCAGCCGCTGCAGTATCGCGAGTTCATCGGCAGCGCCCAGGCACGCCAGCGCTACTGGGCGCGCTCGACGCTGGGCTGGCCCGCGATGTCTCGAGCCGAGCCCAACGGCGCCCATCGCGCCATCGCCGAGCTCGAGCGCCGTGGCCGCTTGACGACGCTCATCACCCAGAACGTCGATCGCCTGCACCACAAGGCCGGCAGTCGCGCGGTGATCGAGCTTCACGGCGCGCTGGCCGAGGTGAAGTGCCTGAGCTGCACGGAGCGCGAAGAGCGCACCCTGCTGCAGTCACGGCTACTGCAAGCTAACCCTGGTTGGCTCGACGCGGCTGCCGAGCTCGCCCCCGACGGCGACGCGGAGCTTCCCAGCGAGGTC
>DATLIL010000215.1:0-4631 GCA_035539475.1 Polyangiaceae bacterium | reverse complement strand
GTCGTGCCACGCTCGGTGACGGCAGAAATCGACCGAACCACTGTGAGTACGAGCCAGATTGTGCCAGGTCCGCGACTCGAGCGTCCGGCTCGAGGGTTTCGAACTTTCCGCTGGCACGCCATCTAGCTCGCCGTTCCTTGCTAGCTAACGATAGGGGTATTCGGTACGGTTCGAATCGGCATGACCGTGCGGAAGACTGTCCACGCTGGCGCTCTTTCCGTGACGTTGATTGTCGCGCTGACTCGCTGCGGCGACAGTCACGAGCGCTCGGAGCACGTCGAGCAAAGGACCCCGGATCCAACGCCTGCCGAGCTCGGAGACAGTGGTCCAACCATGGCCGACGCGGGAGATGGCGGGGATGGAGGCGCTTCGATCGTCCCCAAGCCGATCGAGGAGCCTTTCGTCGATCCCTACCCGCGGAATTACGCTGATCCGACGCTGACGAAGCGGGTGGTCGAGGGCGAGTTGGCCCTGGTCGGCAGCGGGATGTCGGCGTGCACGAACCAGCTGCCAGCGCCGGGCGATCGCTGGTGCGCTTTCAGCCGCGCGACTGATGACGGTGCGACGGAGCTCTGGGTCGTGAATGTGAGTCAGGCTCGAGAGAACGCGCCAGTGGCGTGCGACGGCAGCGAGCAGGAGTGTTTGCGACTCACGTCGCAGCTGTGGACCGGGTCGCAGCTGTACGGGCCCATGCATCCGTACACGCATCGATTCGAGGGCGACACGCTGATCTTTCACGCCGACGCGCCGTCGGAGCTACGCGAGCCTTACGAGGGTCCCATCTACGCCTGGCGTCCGGGCTGGGAAGCTGCGCGTCAGGTCAGCGAGCTCGGTGTGGCGTGCACCGGCCATCGCCTGAGCGCTGCCATCTATTGCATCGACGCGGCCGACGTCGACGTCGCGCCGCTGGACGAATTCCTGCCACCGATCTGGCATTCGTTCGATCTGCTGGCAGGCATGCTCGACGTCGAAGCCGATGGCCCGCTTTCGCTGGTGGAACGCATCGCCGTCCACGACGCTGATCTCGACTCGTTCCGCATGCGATTCACGCGGAGCGGCAACCGCCTCGTCTACTCGAGCGTGCCCGAGGGCGCCGAGCGGCAGACGCTACGCTGGCTGGCACTCGACTCCCCGTCCCCGTTCGAACCCGGCACCGTGCTCGAGGATGCGGCTCAGTGGGAGCTCGCTCACGACGATGCGGCTGCCTACGTGCTCCGCGGTTACAGTCGCGAATCGGGCGTGGGGACGCTCGCGCTCGTGGACTTTCCTGCAGCCGAGACGGTGCAACAGGTCGCGTCCTACGTGTTCCACATCGATCCGGTCGGTGCCCTGGATGACCTGTTGAGCACCGAGGATCGCGGCTTTGGGTATGACCGGTCGTCACCGGACGGCGAGGTCTTCGAGTTCATTGCGGACCGAACGAAGCTCGACGAGGTCCAGACCGTTGCCGTCGACACCGCTGGCCTTCGGGTATCGGCCGACGCTCGGTACACGCTCTTCTTCCAGAAGAATGACAACGGCTGGCCAGTGGCCACGGTGGGCCGCAACGACGGCAGCGGCAGCTGCGCTCTCAACAACGACCTCCTGGCAGAGACGTACTCGGGTAAGTTCTCCGCCGACGGTCAGCGGGCACTCTGGATCGAGTACGGCCAGAGCGGCTCTGAAGAGGGCTGGGCGGCCGATCCTTCGACGTGTGGGGAGAAGGCAAAGTTCGGCGACTGGGTGCTCGGTTACACGATCAGCGGCGATTTTCTGGTGTTCGAGGGCGGCGACGCAGAAGACTCGACGAGCTACCTGAACTACACGCGCCTGCCACGAGCAGCGACATCGCCGCCCGTCATTCCCCTCATCATCGTGGAAGGCCCGAAGTATCCCTTCGTCACGCTGCCCGACGGTGACGCGACGTACGTCGTTTATACAGCACCGAACGACGAGTCAGACAGCCAGGGGCTCTTCGTTCACGGGCCGCTCGAAGAAGGATTGCCCGCGGAGTAACGGCGCCGTCGGCGGAGCAGGGCCAGAAACACGCTCACGCAGGCGATGCTCCCGAGCCGTCTGCCGCTGGGTGCGCTCGAGCAGTCGCAGCCGCCGTCTCCCTGGTAGGGCTGATCCTTCGTGGTGAATTCACCATCCTTCGTCGTCGCCTCGCCGGCGCGACTCGTTTCTCCGTTTCCATCGCTGCCGTGGTTGAGGGCACCGCCTGCGGAGTCGACGGCACTGACCGCCCCACCGTCGCCGGGAAAACCGCCTCCGGAAGCAGCGCTGGTCGCGCCGGAACTGGCGCTGGAGTCGTCGTTTCCCCCGGAGCCCCCCGCCGGCAGACAGCTGTCGTCACGCGGCGGCAGTGTGGTCGGCGTGCAGGTCGTTGGTCCAAGCCTGGGCTGCAACAGCGGCCATTCGCCCGGGCACACGGCACCAGTGGACGTGGCGGCGTCGCACTGCAGCGGGCCGCGAATGCAAGACGGCGAGAGGACGATGTCGAAGCTCGCTCCGTCGTCAGACGACTTACCCACCAGGAACTGGTTGAGGTTGATCTCTCCGCAGGCGTAGAGCCCACCTTCGTTCCAGCTCAGGCAGGTGACGCCGGAGCAGGCAACGTGCTCGACTTCGAGTGACGCGGTGTCCGCGCGGTAGATGCCGTCCGACAGGTTTCCCGCGAGCAGCGTCGTGCCATCGGGGGAAAGCGCGAACGAATTCACCGGACCATTCACCTGCAGGATCTCGAGGAACGTTTCGCCGCCGTCACGCGTGACCAGCACGGTGCCGGGCGTTCCGTCTCTGCGCACGTAAACCGTGTCGGTGGCGTCGGGATCGACGGCGCTGATGTACGGCACGCTGGAGATGGCGTCCGTGGCTGAACCGGGCACCGGATGCTGCTTCCAGGTGAGGCCACGATCCGCCGAACGAAGCAGGAGATCCTCGGCGCTGCCTCCCGTGGTTCCGCTGAGGTAGATGACGTTCGGCTCCGTGGCGGCGGCGTCGAGCGTCGTCGCCAGAAAGTCTTCGATCGGCGCGCCGAGCGGCTGCCACGTGTCACCGTCGTCCGTCGATTGCCAGACCTGACTGGAACGAGCGACGAAATCCAGACCCAGCGCGATCGCGGTCCCGGCCTCGGTGCGTACCGCCGCGACGTCGATGATCTCACCGGTGATGGCGGCGCCCGCCTCGAAGTCGCACCAGCTCCCGTCGCTGCGTGAGATGCCGGTGCCCACGGCCAGCAGGATCACTCCGCTCGGCAGCACAGCGACGGGCGGCGTGCTGTCCTTGTAGCCCATGCCAGCTTCACAGAGCCAATCCCAAGTCCCACCGCGATCCTTCGAGACGACAACGCCAAAGGTGCCGCGCAAGACGAGTTGATCCGGATCGTCGGGATTGGCGACGAGCTGGTTCACGAACGGAAACCTGCCGTTGGCGTGAGCCGCGCGTCCACCGAGCAGCGCCATGGCCAGCGTGGCAACGCCGAGGAGCCGCGGGTTCATCTGCTCGCTGTCTGGTGCCTCTCGAGACGACGCGCAAGGGCGGAAGGTTCCGCAGCGCGCCCGAGCTCACGCTTGCGAGTGCAGCTCCTTGATAGCATCGACGTAGAGCACCGGGATAATCCCCGGCACCAGCACGCTCCGCCTGGCCTCGAAACCTGCTCGTTCGAGCGTCCCCACCAGGCCTTCCGCGGAGAAGCGCCGCTGTCCCGGAAAACCCGTCACTGCCAGCAGGCGAGACACCACCTTCGAGCCCAGTGTCTCGTCGTGGCAAAAGGTGGGCGCCACGAAAACTCCCCCGGGCTTCAGCACTCGGCGGATCGCCTCGAACGCCCGCGGTAGATCGGGCAGCAGGTGCAGCACGTTCGCGGCCACCACCACGTCGAGGCTCGCTGGCTCGAGCTCGAGCGCGTAGATGTCCGCCTGCCGACATTCGACGTTGGAAGAGCCCGACGCCGCAACCCGTTTTCGAAGCTCCTCCACCATGGGAGCGGAGTAGTCGGTGGCCACGACGTGACGAGCGCCTCGGGCGATGATGTTCGTGAAGATCCCCGTCCCCGCCGCGACCTCGAGCACGGTGTCGGCCCCGCGCACGGCTTCGGCCGTCAGCTCGAGGACACGCGGAAGGGGGCCGCCGAGCAGGCGCATGGAGGCGTCGTAATTGTGAGCGTGCCGGTCCCAGTAGCTGCGCTGCCTCGACACGTCGGCACCGATCGTCGTCATGCTCGAGAATGTCTGGGATTTGGCCGGCGGAGTGTCAAGGGCCGTCGAACACTGATTGAGGCTCAGCGCGACAATCGCAGCTCGACCTCGCGCTCGACGAACGTCCACTCCTCGCGACTGCGCAGCATCTCGACGAGCTCGTCGAACGCCGACGCGTGCTCGGGCGCGAACTCGAACCAGGTCAGAAAGTCGAACGACTCGCCCAGCTCGCGCGCGTGGTAGAGGCGGCGCGCGATGCGAGGGAGATACTTCAACGTGTCCGAGATGTGCCGTGAGCGCTGCTCGAGGATCGCACGGCGTTCGTCCTGAGGCAGCGCCCACCAGGCCGCTGACTTCCGGATCGGGATGAACGCCGCGAGATTGGCCTCGGACCTGGCGAGAGCCGGGGACACCGGGTCGAGGTGCTCCTTTTCGCGGCGCTCGACGTAGCGC
>DATLIL010000214.1:0-10330 GCA_035539475.1 Polyangiaceae bacterium | reverse complement strand
GCTCGACGAGCAGGTCACGTTGATATCCTCGTAGCGGCCGCCCTCGCAGACGGTGACCTCGCGGCCACGGCAACCAATGGTGCCCTCGGTGCAGGTGCTGCCCGACCCACCGTAGTAACAACCGTAGTAGTTGTCGCAGTTACCGACGCCGCACACCTGGTAGATGCTTTCGTTGCCGTTGATATCGACGAAGGTGTAGTTGCCGTCCTCGTCGCAGTAGTAGCTGCCGAGGTTGGCGGGCAGGCATTTTCCGACCTCGGCGTTGCAGGCCCTTCCCGCCGCCGCGCAGTCCTGGATCAGATTCTTGCCGGAGCCGTCGCCGTAGCACTGGTAGAGCTGCTCGTTTTCGCAGGTGAAGCCGTTCGGATAACACGAGACGCACCTGTCCATGCCGGGAACGCAGAACTCGTTGGGACCGCAATTCACGGTCGTGTGGCTCACCGCGTCGGCGTCGCAGATGGAGAAATAGTTATTTCCGGGCTGACAAAGCACCTGACCCGGGTAGCAATCGTTACACTGGGTCTGTCCGCTGCTGCAGCCGGAAAGGCACTGCTCGACGTTCCAGACCATGGGCTTGCTCGTGCCAGGCTGATCGACGCACATCTGGATCGACGCCCCGTTGCACTCCCACTGACCCGTCTGTACACAGGCATCACAACCGGGCTTGAACCAGTCCGTCGTACACTGCTCGTAGGTGTCGCAGTACACTTGCGTCTGCCACTTGCCGTTGGGTGCGCAGGTCTGGAAGGCGTTGAAGCCGTCCACGGTGCACTGCGTCTCGCCGACGTTGCACTCGATGCTGCCCTCGTTGCATTCACCGAGGTTGGCGTCACAGGCTGACGGGGTCGAGCAAATCTGGTCGGTGGTCCAGAAGCCGTCCGCGCCGCAGATCATGAGCTCGACGCCCCGGCACTGCATGTCGCCCGGGAAACACTCGCCGCAGCCCTCGCTGTCGACGAGACAGTAGGGCTCGTTGGCCTGACAATCCGCGGCGAGCTCGGTGTAGGCGCCGTTGGTCGCGCAGGTGTAGATCTGGCTGATCAGTCCCTCGCCCTCGCCGTCCGATACCGACGCGACGCCAGCCTCGCAGGCGCTCGCGTTCGGGTCACAGACCTTGCAGTAGCCGGTCTGCCCGGTGGCGGTGCAGGAGGCTTCGTCGATGCAGTCCTGCACGGACTCCCAGACCGAGCCCGTCATGTCGCATTGCTCGAGCGCAACGCCGCTGCAGCGGAAAGAACCAGGCACGCACTCGAGGCATTCCCGGCGCATCGCGCTGCATTGCCCGAACGCGCCGCAATCCATGATCTCGTTCCAGACCGGCGGCGTGCCGTCCAGGCACTCGCGCAGCACGCCTTCGGCCGTGCATTCGACCGTGTCCGGCGTGCAATCCCCGCCGGTGCCCGTTCCAGCCGCGCCATCGCCGCCCACACCGTTGTCGTCGCCGCCCACGTTCGAGCTCGAGCCCGCGCTACCGCCGCTGCTCGGGTTGTTGAACTCGCTGTCGGGGATGAAGGTGAGGCCCGAGGTGTCGACCGAGCACGACGCGAACAGGAGCACGGCGCCCACCAGCGTGAGGCCAGCGCTCAAACGGCGAGAATCAGATTGCGTTTTCATGGCTAAGCTCTCAGAAGGTTCCGCTGGCAAAGAGGCCTGACGCCTGGGGGCTGAGGATCGGAGTCAGCTTCAACCGCGCTGCCGGCTGAGGCTTTTCCGCGGTCGGTCCGCCGAAGATGATCATGCCGACCCCGGCTGCGGTCAGCACGCCGCCGCCGATCAAGAGGACGTTGGTGACGCCGGCCAGGCTCTTGGCCGAGTCGAAATCGGCCTCGACGCTGGCGGGACACTCCATGCCGCCCGGAGCGTCACGGCACTGATCGCGCGCGTCATTCTCCTTGCCGTTCGTCATCAGACCGGTGACCACGCCGCCGCCCAGCGCCAGCACGCCGACGCCGGCGGTGACGAAGCCGATCGTGCGCAGCATGCCGCCGCTCTGCTTGGTCTCACCAGTATCGGTGCTGGGTGCTGCCGGGCCGGGCTGGCTCGCTGGAGCCGCCGCAGGCGCGGCTTGTCCCTCGCTGAAATCGAAGGCGTGGCTCTGCGGCCTGCCGGGCGCCAGCACCGCTTCCCAGCGCTGGGTCTTGCCGTTGCTGGTCGCGGTCATCACGTGCGTGCCGGCGCGCAGCTTGAGCACGGTGCTGCCGTTCGTGATGCGGTAGCTCTGGGTCGGCGCGGAGCTGCCCACGCGCGAGTCGGTGACCTCGAGGTCGGGTAGCGGCGTCGTGATCGTCACTTCCACGACGTTGCCCGTCATCAGCATCAGCTCGCGCTGCAGCGCCTGGCGCTCTTCTTGATCGATGTCGTTGCCGCCCTGCGCCAGGTACTTGGTGTAGTACTCGATGGCCTCGCCGTCGCGCTCTAGCTTCATCGAGCACAGGCCGAGGTTACCGAGCACCTTCCAGCTGTTGCTCTTCTCGTAGGCGAGCTTGAACTGGTAGTACGCGTCCGTGTAGTTCGGCGGCTGGTCCTGCAAGAGCTCGACGCCATTCGCGAAGTAGATCTTCGCTTCCTCGCTGATCGCCTCTTGCGCCGAAGCTGGAACGGCCGCGCCGAGCACCGCGGTGGCCACAAGTATCCTGAACCCTAAAGCAACGAAGCGACGGGACATCAGCCCTCTATCCTGCCAGAAAACCCGGCGGGGCAGAAAGCATTGCAGGGCGGCGCGCCGGGCCTCGATTTTCTTGCGGTTCGGATGGTCCGACGGGACTAGAAAGTCCGGATGAGCGCGCCTCAAGAGCTCCGAGTGGGTGTGATCGGCGTCGGCAACATGGGCAGCGCCCATGCCCGCGCGATCGCCGAAGGAAAGGTCGCGGGCGCCGTGCTCGGTGCCGTATGCGATCACCATGAACACCTTTGCGCACACTTCGCCCCGGCACGTTACTTCGCCAGCGCGAGGGAGCTCGTCGGGAGCGGCGAGGTCGACGCGGTGGTCGTTGCCACACCTCACTACGATCACCCCGAGAGCTCGATCGCGGCGCTGAACGCCGGGCTGGACGTGCTGGTGGAGAAGCCGCTGGCCGTGGACAAGGCCGACTCCGAGCGCATGCTCTCGGCCTACGCCGCCAGACCGCGCTCGGAGCAGGTTTTCGCCGAGATGTTCAATCAGCGCACCGACCCGCGCTACATCGAGCTCAAGCGGCTGATCGCGAGCGGAGAGCTCGGCGAGATCCGCCGCATCAACTGGATCATCACCGACTGGTTCCGCAGCGAGGCCTACTACCGGAGCAGCGACTGGCGGGCGAGCTGGCGCGGTGAAGGCGGCGGCGTCCTGCTCAATCAGGCGCCGCATCAGCTCGATCTCTGGCAATGGCTGTTCGGTCTGCCCCGGCGCGTGCGCGCCTTCTGCGGCTTCGGTCGCTTTCACGCGATCGAGGTCGAGGATCAGGTGACGGCGTACCTCGAGTACGAGAGCGGCGCGACCGGGGTGTTCGTCACGACCACCGGCGAGGCGCCAGGCACGAATCGCCTCGAAATCGCCGCCGAGCTCGGCAAGGTCTTGATCGAGGGCGACAGCATTCGCTTCTTTCGCAACGAGGTGGCGATGAGCGAGTTCAGCAAGACGACCAGCGAGTGCTACTCCGGGCCGCCTGTCTCCAGCATCGAGCTCCCGATCACGGGCCGCGGGCCCCAGCACCTCGGGATCCTGCAGAATTTCGTCGACGCCATCGCCGGCAAGGCAGAGCTCGTGGCCCCCGCGGTCGAAGGCATTCGCAGCGTGGAGCTCGCCAACGCCATGTTGTTCTCGGCGCTCGAAGACCGCAGCGTGGAGCTGCCGCTCGACTCCGCCGCCTACCGGACCCGGCTCGAGCAGCTGATCGCGGGGAGCGAGCGCCGATGAAACAGAGTCAGATCGCGCTGCAGCTCTACACCATTCGCGCGCACACCAAAGATTTGCAGAGCTTCGTCACGAGCATGCGGCGCGTGCGCGAGCTCGGTTACGGAGCGGTGCAGATCAGCGGCACCGGGCCGATCCCCGCCAGCGAACTGCGCCGCGTCTGCGACGACGAGGGCCTCGTCATCTGCGCCACGCACGAGCCCGGCAAGACGATCGTGGAAGACCCTCGAGCGGTGGTCGATCGGCTCGGAACGCTGGGCTGCCGCCACACGGCGTACCCCTACCCGCACGTCGCGCTCGCGAGCGAGTCCGACGTGCTGTCCCTGGCTTCGAGCCTGAACGCTGCCGGTGAGGTGCTGGCGCGCGCAGGCATGACGCTGACGTACCACAACCACGCGATCGAGCTAAAAAAGGCCGGCGGCAGAACGCTGCTAGAAATTCTGTACGCAGCCAGCGATCCGCGGCTCGTGCAGGGCGAGATCGACGTCTACTGGATCCAGGCTGGCGGTGGCGATCCCGTGGCCTGGTGCGAACGTCTGAGCGGTCGCCTTCCGCTGCTGCACTTGAAGGACTACGGCGTCGGCGCCGACGACAAGCCGCGCATGGCGGAGGTCGGATACGGCAACCTCGACATGGCGCGCATCGTGCGAGCAGCCACGGCTGCAGGCTGCCAGTGGTTCATCGTCGAGCAAGACGAAGGCTTCGAGGACGCCTTCGAGTCGGCCGGCATGAGCCTGCGCTACCTGTCTGCTCTGGCGGAAGACTAGTCAGCGTTCGAGAAAGCGCAGCGTGCGGCGCGGCAGACCGGCGAGCTCGTCGGCGGCGATCGCCGGCAGCGGCACGCTGCTCTTGGTGGACCAGAAGACGATCGGCCCCTGCGCTCCCGCGCGCAGCGCGGCGATCGCACCCGCCGCCGCCTTGGCGCTATAGGTGGTATCGAGACCGGCGAGCTCCGCACCCGCGAAGAGCGCGATGGCTTCACGGCCAGAGGGCGTGGGCAGGCCATAACCCGCGCCGAGAAAGCCCCCATCCACCTCGAAGCGCTGCCCGAGCTCCGCGGCGGAGAGCTCGAGCTCGGGTTTGCCCGTAAGAACAGCCAAAAAGCGCGAGGCGCGCACGGCCAGAGCCAGGATGCGAAAGCGCGCCGTGACGGGCCAGGGCGAGACGCGGATCGAGCGCAAGAGAGGCGCTTTCTCGAAGCCGATCCCGAGCCTCGCCGCGTGGTGCAATCCGACGAGTAAGCCAGCCGAGGTGCAGGTGGAGCCGACACCGACGACGATGCTCTGCGGCGACGGTAGCTCGCCGCGACGAATCTGCTCGGCGAGCTCGAACGCCGCCGACACGTAGCCGAGCGCGCCGAGCGGCGTCGCGCCCCCGGGCACCATCACGTAAGGGCGGCGTCCGGCGCGGCGCGAGCGCCGGCGCGCCGCGAACATGCCGTACGGGAGCAATGACCAGTGCGGCAGGAGCAGCCGATCGCGAGAGCGGCCGAGCGTGACGCGCAGGTTGTCCGCAGCCGTCTGCGAATACGGCTGCGCGAACAGCACGGCGCCCGGCTCGAGCCCGACACGGGGGGCATGCAGCACCGTCGCAGTGGCGTGATTGGAGCCGTACGCACCGGTAGCGTAGATGCGCTGCGCGCCGGCCCGCAGCGCATCGCCGAACAGGAGCTCGAGCGTGCGCACCTTGTTGCCGCCGTAGATCGGCGACGAGAGATCGTCGCGCTTGACGTAGAGCTCCCCCGCCGCGCCGAGCTCGCGCATCACCCCCGTCGCGCGGGTTATCGGGGTCGGCAGTTCGCCGAGCGAGGCCCACTCGAGCTCTCGAGACAGCTCGGGAAAGACTTGGATCAGCGCGCGCACCATGGGGCCTGCCGAGACTATAGAGGCGTAGATTGCCGGGTTTTCAGTGCTGTACGTCTGAACACTGTATTTCTGTTTCGGGCGGTGCTACCGGTGTTGGTCGTCGTGGGTGCTTCCCCGACGCGAGCCTTCAGCCTTTCCAATGCCGAAGCCGAAGAAATCCAAGCCCAAGTCGACCAAGAAGCGCACGCCCAAGCCCCTTGCCAAGCGTTCAGTAAACGCCAGGGCTGCCAGCAAGCGCAAACCCCGCCCCGCTGCGAAGGCGAAAAGGCCGCCCGCGCGTGTTGTGAAGAAGAAAGCAGTCGTCGCGAAGAAGAAGAAGACGACGACGAAGGCCGTCGCTCCCAAGAAGAAGGCGACGAAGGCGAAGACGAACGCCGTCGTCGCAAAGAAGAAGGCGACGAAGGCGAAGACGAAGACGATCGTCGCCGCCAAGAAGAAGAAGACGACGACGAAGGCCGTCGTCGCAAAGAAGAAGCCGGTCGCCAGGCGAGCGGAGCTCCGCGCGCCGGCACCGCCGGTGAAACCCGCGCCGCCGGTCGTCGCGGCACCGAGCAAGCCGATCCCGGCTCCCGCCCCGCGCGGCGTGCCGAGGCCGAGCAACGTGACGCCCTCTTCGCCGCACACCTTGATCGGCGTGAAGAAGATCGTGCCCGCAGCGGCCGCCAGCGCGCCCGCCGAGCTGCAGCGCCCGAAGACACTCCCCCCACCCACGACCACGGTACAGCGCACGCCCAAGCGCTCGGCGCCGAACACCCTGGCCCTGCACCGCGCTGACGAGTGCGTGCGACGTCACGGCCTGGGGACGCCGGATCCAGAGCTACGCCGCGCCATCGCGGCGGCGCTGGGCGGCGACGACGCGCTGCTGGTCACGTCGGAGCAAGACGCCGTTTTCGGCGTGACGCTGGCCGCCGCCGAGCAGATCCAGCAACCGACTCTCTTCGTCTCGCCGATCGCGGCGGTGCTTCGTGCGTTCGGCGATCGCTTCTCCGAGCGCGGCCTCCCGGTGTTCCGTATCGACGCGACCGTGGCGGCGCCGGAACGCGCGCGGCTGCTCTCGCGCATGGAAAAAGCGGGTTCCTGCCTGGTCCTGCTCAGCCCCGCCGAGCTCCGCGCAGCGGACGTGGTGCGTGCGCTCGGTCGCTCGCTGGTCGGCCTGTGCGTGATCGACGAGGCGCACGCGGTTTCGAGCTTCAGCCACGAGCTCAGGCCTTCGATGAGCGGCCTGGCTGCGTCGCTGACCGCGCTCGGCAATCCACCGGTCCTGTGCGCCACCCGCCCGGTACCCGCGGCGGTGCGCCACGACATCGTCGATCGCCTGGTGCTGCGCCGCCCGCTCATCTGTGAGCTCGGGCTCTCCGCGGACAACGTCGTGCTCTCGAGCTACGTCGCCCGCGGCGAGGTCCGACAAGCTCAGCTGCTCTCTCTGCTGCAGCGCCTGCCGCCACCGGGCATCATCTTTTGCGCCTTGCCGCACGACGTGGACGCTGTCTACGCCGGGCTCGCTGCGCTGCGCCTCGGGGCCCACCGCTACCACTCGGGCCTGGCTCCGGCGGAGCGCGCGCGCGAGCTCGAAGCTTTCTGCGCTGCCGGCCGGCGCGCGATCATGGTGGCCACCAGCGGATTTGCCACGCCGAGCGGCGTGCTGGGCCTCGGTGACGACGGCGATCCGGCGCTGTCGGGCTTCGGGCGAACGCGCCTGCGCCCCGATGTCCGCTTCGTGATCCACTATCAGGCGCCGCCTTCGCTCGAGCAGTACGCACGTGAGATAGCGCTGGCGGGCGGCGACGGCGAGCGTAGCGACGCCGTGTTGCTGTATGAGTCCGCTCATCGCAGCCTGAACGACGCTCTGCTGGCGCAGCAGCGCTTCCGGCCGCAACACCTGCTCGACCTTTCGCGTGCGCTCGAGGCTGCCGCCGTCGAGGGCAAGCCATTGACGATCGAGGCGCTGGCCCTCACCAGCGGTCAGAGCCGTCGCACGATGGACCGCCTGACGTCGCTGGTCGCGGACGCAGGGCTCGTCGAAAAGGTGGCCGGCTGGGTCAAGCCCACGGTGAACGCTGCGACGCTCAGCGAGGGCTGCCGCAAGCTCGGCGCGGAGCTCGGCGATCTGCGCAGCCGTGACGCGCGCCGCCTCGACGCCGTCAGCGAGTACAGCGAGAGCTCGGGTTGCCGCAGTGTGGCGCTCTCGCGCTACTTCGGTCTCGATCAGCCCCGCTGCGGACAGTGTTCGTCCTGCGCTCCGGCACCTGCCAGCACGTTCGAGCCGAGCTCGTCGGTGCCGACCCGACGCCCGGCCGTGCAGACCTTCAGCGTGTCGATGCCTGGGCAGCCCGAGCTACCGCAGCGCAACGAGCGCTTTGGCGCTCCGCTGACGGCCACGCTCGCCGACATCGCCGGCCGGTCGTAAGCTTCGGGCCTGGCCCAAGAGCACTTTCTCGCCGACGAGAGCACCGCCCAGGGCGCTCGCCGTATCCTGCTCACCGAGCTCGATGCCGCTATCGATCTGCTCAGCGGCGGCGAGCCCGACGCGAACGAAGCGGTGCACGAGGCACGCAAGAAGATCAAGCGCCTGCGCGCGCTGTTGCGCCTGCTCCGCGAGCCCCTCGGCCCGGTCTTCGCCCGCGAGAACGGCGCGCTGCGCGACACCGCGCAGGGACTGACCGCCGCGCGCGAGGCGGCAGCGGCGCTCGAAGCGCTCTCACTCCTGCAGGAGGAGCACCCGGGCCCCGCCACGCCCGAAGACTTCGACGCCGCTCGCAGCGAGCTCGCGCCGCGCGCCCCCGCCAATCGCGAAGCCGTCGGCGAGCTCTTGCAGCACGCCGCCGATCAACTCCGGCAGGTCCGCCAGCGGCTCTCCGCGATCATGCTCTACGACAGCGGCTGGGACCTCGTCGGAGACGGCTTCGAAGAAGGCTACCGCCGCGCCCGCAGCGCGCTGAAGCACGCTTTCTTGCACCTCACGCCGGTCGCGTTTCACGAGCTGCGCAAGGCCGTGAAGAGTCACCAGCACCAGCTGCAGCTGTTCGAGCCCGTCTGGTCCGATCTGCTCGAACCCCGACGCAGAGCGCTGGCCGAGCTCTCCGAGCTCCTCGGTCACCATCACGATCTCGCGCTGCTGGCGCCGCACCTGCGCCAGCACGGCTTCGACCGCGTCGCCGCCGCAGCCGAAGAGCGCTCCGCCGCGCTCGAGCAAGAAATCCTCCACGAAGCGCGCAAGCTCCTGGCCGAGCGCCCCCGCCACTTCAGCGGCAGCCTGGGCGCCTGGTTCGAGAATTATCAGACGCCGGCCGTCCGGAACTAGCGGCCGGCGCTCGGCTGCGCTGCGCGCAGCCTCGCTGGTTTTGTTTTTGATTTGCGGAGTGCCTGCGCAATCCGCCTTGCCTTCCGGGCGTGCTGGTAGCGAGCCGCGCCTGGTCGGTCAGTTTGTTGTGACTCGGGTCTCGTTGGCCGATCGTGATCTGCTGGTGCCAAGACCCGCAGGTTGATCCAGCTCTGCCCGCTGACGCGGGCATCGCGCAATCCCGACGGCGCCGTACGGGGAACGACCTTGAGCAGGGTTTCGGTTTGTTTGTTGGGAACACACCGGCGACGGCGTTGCCTGTCGCGCTACACGGCGCGCCGAGGGGGGGATGCATTGATCCCGCCGTCGATCGGAGAGAGGCTCCGTGCGGAGGTCTTCGTTCATGAGCCACCATCCCGTTCCCGCCGAGCTCGACGCCGACAAACTCGCTGAGGTCACCCTCGCCCTGCTCGCCTTGACCGTGCACGATGAACGCCGTGCGTGGAAGGGCATCGACTGGGGCGTCATGCATCTCCTCTACGAGCGCGGCTGGATCCACGACCCGAAGGGCACGGCCAAGTCCGTCGTACTGACGGACGAGGGTCTCGCGCTGTTCGAGAACTACCAGACCAACGGCCACCAGCCGCACTGAAATTCCTGCTCACGTTTCGAGCTTTCGACCGCTTGGTCGTGCTCCAGCGCTCTCCCCGACATCAGTCCCTCCGGCCACGACACTCCTCGTTCAGGGATGAGGTCTCGCAACGCGAGAGATATACAAGGCAGGACCTGTCGGGCGGTGCCTCTTCGAAGAGGCGTGTTTGATGCCCCGCCAAGAAACCCGGCCTGTTTCCTCCAGCAATCAAGGGGACAGGCCAAACCGATACGCCCGTTTCGCGATGGGAATGGGGCTATGCCGCTAACTCTTTCTGACTTTCGCGGGCCTTCGCCTAGCAGCGTGCCCGACAAGGTTTGCCTTGTATGTGAACTGAGGGACGGAAGGGGTCTGCCTGGCGCGAGGAGGGCGGGGAGTGCGACGCTCGCCGAGACGTGTAGCGCGACAGGCAGCGCCGTGGCCGGCGTGTTCCCAACCCAGACCTAGTCTTGCGGCAACCGCGCGATGATAGCCTCTGCGAACTCGCGAGTACCTAGCTCTCCACAGAGATCACGCGTCTTCTGGTTCTCTTCGAGCGCGCGGTTGTAGGCGGTCTTGATGCGCTGGGAGGCGACCTTGCAGTCGGCGTCGTGGCGCGCTTCGCCCAGGTGGTTGAGCATCATGGCGGCGCTCATCAGGAG
>DATLIL010000213.1:0-3822 GCA_035539475.1 Polyangiaceae bacterium | reverse complement strand
GGTGACGGCACCAGCGTCGGCTGGGGGACGGCGCTCGGTAAGGACTCGAGCGTGGGCGACGGCAGCCAGATCGGCTCGAACGTGAGCATCGCAAACGGCGCCGTGATCGGCAGTAACGTCACCATCGGCAACGGCACGACGATCGCCAAGAACGTCCAAATCAGCGACGGTGCCGTGATCGGTACGAACGTCGTGATCTCGAGCGGAGCGACGATCGGTGCCGGTGCTCAGATCGGCAACGGCGCTACCATCAAGGCCAACGCGACTGTGCCACCCGGCGCCGTCATCCCCGCTGGTGCCATTTATCCGTGAACACGCTCGCACCGACCGCCCGCCTCCCCCAGTGATACTGGTGTTCCGCAGCGGACCGGGTCCCTGCTGTCCGACTGGCAGGTAGGCGTGTCCCGGACGGTCGATCTCCTGTCCCGGATGGCGATCCCGCTGTCCCGGACGGCGGATCCTGTGTCCCGGATGGCAAATCCTTCCGCCGGGGGCACAATCTGGAGGAACGAAGTATCCAGTTGCGCGTCCGGAGCGGCGGTTCGGCGGTCCCGGAGGCGTGATCTGGCGAGAGAGGTTCGAGCTTGGCAAATCCACCCGATGACGAGACTGCTGCCGACGGCAAACCTCCGCCCTCGCCCGCGCCGCTGATCGTCGTGCTGCTCGTCGCGATTGTGTTGTTCGCGGTCGGAGGTCAGTTCCTCTTGAGCTACCGCGGCAGGTTGGGCGCGCTTCTGCTGCTCCTCGGAGCCGCGCTGTTCGTCCCCGCGCTGCTCTACGGCATCAAGCTCGAGGAGGCGCGGCGGAAGAAAGGTCAGCGATGAACTCTCCACCATTGAGCCGGAAGAGGTCAGAGATTCGCCGGGCGCTCGCTCGGCCGCGGCAATCGTGCTCTGGAGCGGCTGGCAAAGATGCCGATATTTCTCGGCGAAACGCCGCGGTCGAACAAGGTCGCGACCTCGACTTCCAGACCCTGCTCTTCGAGATGGGTCGCGCGGTCCAGCGACACCAAGACTTCCACCAGCCGCGACAGCATGCTGCGGGGCAGCGATAAGCGGCGGATGAACGCGTAATCGCGGGCCGCGGCGGCTTCGTGGTGCGCGAGCTCCGAGGCCGTCGGCGGCGGCAGCTCGCGCAGGGCGAGCGCCTTCTCGGCCACGGTGCGAAGCCCCGCGTTGGCTTGTCGGCGATTGATGCCGCTCATCTCGGCGCCTGGCTCGAGCACGATGCCGCGCGCGCGCAAGAGCTGGCCGAGCGCGTAGCGCGTTTCGCGAGCGGCGATCGTGACGCCGATGCTGGCCTCGACGCCCTGGGGTTGCGCCGTCAAGTTCGTGAGGCCGAGGTGCTCCCGTCGTAGGTCGAGACCTCGGGCGGCGCTCGATAGCGCAGTGCGCTTGGGCGTGGAGATCTTTTGCAAGCAGCACGACACCAACGCCAGTTCGCAGCCGCTGCGCGCGGCTGCCGTGACCAAGCTGTCGCCGAGCTCGCCGCAGGCGTGCAGGCCGATGGCCAAGTCGCTGGGCGAAAACTGCAGTGCCGAGCGCGCGTCGACGGTGACGAACGTGGCGCGACACGAGGCCTGCTGGGCGCGTTTCTGCGCACTTTCGACCCGTGCCGGGTTGTGCTCCAAGCCCACGGCCTGGCGCTGGAATAGCTCGGCCGAGAGCCGGGTGAAGTGCCCGCTGCCGGCGCCGACGTCGACGATACGCCCGGCGACGCTGGCCATGGGAGCAACGGCCGCGAGCAGCGACGACAGTTGCGCTCGTTTGCGGAGCCGCACGTTGCGCAGCGCTTCCGCGTCGAGCGGTGTGGAGCCAGCGACCCTCGGCAACCTCGTGACAGCGGTGACTTCCTTGGCGAGTGCCTGCAAGTCGAGCGGCGCGCCTGCCAGGTTGGGTAGTACGGTCGCCAGGCCGTGCGCTTCGGCGGCCCGCACGGCTTCGTCGCCGAGCGAGAGCAGGAATCTGGACCAGCCGCGCGTCTCGCACCAGGCTGGCACCACGCCGTCGTCGACGCGCTGTTCCAAGATGTCTTGGAGCGGCAGCGTCACGGCGAGCATGCGCGCGAGGTGCTGGGTGCAAGTCATGGGCGACAGCGGGCGCGATCGAATAGCACAGCGTGCCAGCCCAGTTGCCGAATCGTCATAACTCGCTACGGCGCTCGGCCATACAGGGGAGCCCACCAATTTTTCGTTTGAGGCGCGGCTTTCACCCGCCACGCACCAATGGGGGGATGCATTGACCTATCGTGCGCGAGCACATAGGAGGTGTGTGGACATTCTCCATGAATCCGAAACGCGGGTCCCTCTCCGTCGCACTCCTCACCCTTGGCAGCACGTTCTCGTTCGCCTGCGGCGCCGGGCACGTTGGCGGATTGGATGGCAACGTCGGCGTCGCGCCGGGCGAAGCGAAGCAAGCGCCGAGCAAAGGGCCTATCTACAACGTCTACTTCGGTACCTATACCGAGGGCTGGTCTTGCAGCGACGCCTTTCCGTGCACCGGGGCAGGTATCTACCGAGCCACGTTCAATGCCAACACCGGCGCCCTGACCGAGCCAGTCCTGGCCTATGCCACCCGCAATCCTTCGTACCTGGCGGTGCACACGAAGGGCGGCCTCAACTATCTCTATGCCGTCAATGAGGTCGGCAACCATGGTGGCAAATCGACGGGCGCCGTGTCGGCGTTCAGGATCGAAAGCAACGGCGGCCTGACACTGCTCAATCAGGTGCCCTCCGGGGGCACCGATCCCGCGCATGTCTCCGTGTCCAGATCGGGGAACTACGTGCTCGTGGCGAACTACGGCGGCGGCAACGTCGCATCATTCAAGATCCTGAGCGACGGCAACTTGGCGCCGGCAGACGTGGAACAACACGTTGGTAGGGGTCCGCACTCACGTCAGGAGGCTCCGCACGCTCACTTCATCGCCAACGACGAGCAGGGCGAGCGCGTCTTTGTCGCCGATCTGGGCCTCGACCAGGTGTTGGTCTACGAGCTCGACGAGACTACCGGCGCCTTGACGCCCAACAATCCCCCCTTCGGCTCCGTGCCTCCTGGTAGTGGCCCCCGGCACGCAACGTTCGATGAACAAGGAGAGTTCGTCTACACCAACAACGAGCTCGCTCAGACCGTGACAGTCTTCGATCGCGACAAGACAACTCACGCTTTGACGCTGATCCAGACGGTGAGCTCGCTGCTCCCGAGTGACCCTCAGGAGGGACAGTCGTCGGAAATTCTGATGAGCAAGGACGGCGACCACCTCTATGTTGGCAACCGTGGTCCCAACTCGATCGGCGTGTTCGACGTGAACAAGGCCACTGGCATGATCAACCTCAAGGCCACGGTCTCCACCGGTGGGCACTGGCCGCGAGACTTCAAGTTCGATCCCTCGGGTAAATTCATCGTTCTGGGCAACACGCTCTCCGGCGATGTGAAGGTCTTTGCCCTGGACCCCGATACCGGACTTCCGTCTGCCACTGGCGGCCAGATTGCGCTCAATCAGGTCACGAACATGGCATTCGTAAAATAGGAGGATAGCGCAGTCGCCGAATCGTCATAGCTCGCTACGGCGCTCAGCCCTTCGCCGCTCAGCTGATTTTTGATACCACGGGGGAAGCCCATGTTCCTCGCCCCGAAAGGACGTCGCTGGATGCCGCGATTCGGTCGGAGCGAGCTGTCTCTGCTGTGCTTGTTCGCCGCGAGCGGCTGCGGATCCGAGGCCATCGAGCGGGAGGACGATGGAGCGGCGGGAAGCGGCTCCGGCGTCACCAGCTCGGGTAGCGGCGGCGGGCCAGCAAGTAGCGCCGGGGGCGGAGGAGGGATGCCG
>DATLIL010000212.1:0-9025 GCA_035539475.1 Polyangiaceae bacterium | reverse complement strand
CACCTCGAAGAAGCGGTACTCGCCAGACTTGTGGCGCAGGCGGTAGACAGAGCTGCCTTCTTCGAGCGTGCCGTCGCTCACGTCGCGCAGGATCCGGCCTGCCTCCTGCAGGTCGTCGGGGTGCATCAGCGCCTTGGCGGGCAGCGCCACGAGCTCGTCGGGCGTGTAACCGAGCAGACGCAGAGCCGAGGGGCTGGCGTAGGTGGTCGCGCCGTTGAGATCGAGCAGCCGCACCAGAACGCTGCCGTTCTCGGTCAAGAGCCGGTAGTGCGCCTCGCTGGTGGCGAGCTCTTCCGCCGTGCGGTGCAGGAGCTTCACGTCGCGGTTGATGGTGAGCCAGGCAGCGAGCGCCAGCAGCACCGAGAGCAGCGAGCCGGCGCTGATGCCCCAGGAGGCGAGCCGCCTGGCGCTGTCGGCCTCACGGCGTCGCTCATTCAGGTGCACCTGCTCTTGCCGGCTCATCTCGGCGCAGATGGCCCGCATCTGGTCCATCAGCTCCTTACCCCGACCCGTCACGACCAGGGCCATGGCGCCGGCCAGATCGCCGTTGCGGCGCAGGCGAATGGTGTCGTCGATGAACGCCGTCTTGTCGCTCGCGACGCGCTCGAGCGCCGCCAGACGACGGACCTGGGCGGCGTCGGTGCTGACGGCTCGCTCCAGGTCGGCGAGGTGGCGCGGGATCCCGGCGCGAGCTGCCTCGTTCGGCTGGAGGAAGTCGTCGTCGCCGGTCAGGATGTAGCCGCGCTGGCTCGTCTCGGCGTCCTTGAACAGAGACAGCGTGCCGTCGATGGCGGCCTGCACGGCCAGCGTCTGCTCCACCGCTCGAACCGCCGCGACGTAACGGGTGCCCGACGTGTAGGCGAGCGCGGCCACGCCGGCCATCAGCAGCAAGACGACCGCCCAAACCATGCGGGTGGCTTTCAGCGGGTTCTTCATCGGCTCGAATCCCCGATGTTACAGCCTGGATGTCGGCTGGGTACCGGGGTCGCGGGGGGGCGGCAGGCGGTGGACGCCTTTTGTGTTCACCCAATAAAATCCGGCATTTGGCGGCTCGCGACCCAGAAAAACTGGGCCTTTTCGCGCAACAAATGCCACACCAGGAGCCATGTGCGGCATCGTCGGCTACGTCGGTTCTCGCCAGGCTGCTCCCATCTTGCTCGATGGGCTGCGCAAGCTCGAATACCGGGGCTACGACTCGGCGGGGCTCGCCATCCACGGTAGCAAGGGCATCGAGGTGGTGCGCGCCGTCGGCAAGCTCGAGCGACTGTCATCGGCGCTCGAGACACGCAACCTCGTGGGCTCGGTGGGCATCGGCCACACGCGCTGGGCCACGCACGGCCGGCCGAGTGAGCCCAACGCACATCCGCACGTCGCCGGGGACGTGGCCGTGGTCCACAACGGCATCATCGAGAACCACCTCGAGCTCCGCCACCGGCTCGAAGCCGACGGCGTCAAGTTCGCCAGCGAGACCGACACCGAGATCGTCGCGCACCTGGTGAGCCGCGCGCTCGGCAGCAAGAAGAGCCTGTTCGAGGCCGTGCAGAGCGCGCTCGCAGAGCTCCGCGGCGCCTACGCGCTGGCCATCGTCTCGGCGCGCGAGCCCGACCGCATGGTGGTCGCCAAGAGCGCGTCGCCGCTGGTGATCGGCATGGGTGACGGCGAGATGCTGTGCGGCAGCGACATTCCGGCGCTGCTGGCTCACACACGCCAGATGCTGTTCCTGGAGGACGGCGAGATCGCCGAGCTCAGAAGTGACGGCTTGCGCCACGAAACGCTCGCCGGCGAGAAGATCGACCGCGCGCCCCGCCGCATCGACTGGAGCCCGGTGCAGGCCGAAAAGGGCGGCTACAAGCACTTCATGCTCAAGGAGATCTTCGAGCAGCCCCGCGCGGTGGAAGACACGCTGCGCGGACGCATCTCGCTCGAAGAAGGCGATCTGGTCGATCAGGAGATGGGGCTCGACCGCGCCGCCGTGGAGAAGGTCGGGCGCGTCTACTTCATGGCCTGCGGCACGAGCTATCACGCAGCGCTCGCCGGCCGTTACTGGATGGAGCAGATCGCGCGCCTGCCGGCGCAGGCCGAGCTCGCCAGCGAGGTGCGCTACCGCCAGCCGGTGTTCACGCCGCAAGATCTGGTCGTGGCCGTGAGCCAGTCGGGTGAGACGGCCGATACCCTGGCGGCGCTCAAGACTGCGCGCGAAGCGGGTGCGCGCGTGCTCGCCATCGCCAACGTGCTCGACAGCGCGATCCCACGCGCTGCCCACGGCGCCCTCTACACGCACGCCGGGCCGGAAATCGGCGTGGCCAGCACCAAGTGCTTCGTCACGCAGCTCACGGCGCTGCTCATGCTCGCCATTCACGTGGGCCGCCGCCGCGGCGCGCTGACGGCGCAGCAGGCGACGCCGATGCTGCAGGCGCTGCTGGAGGTCCCGGCGGCGATGCGCCACACGCTGGAGCGCTCCGACAGCGTGTTCGAGGTGGCCCGGCGCTGGCAGCACGCGCAGCACATGCTCTTCCTCGGGCGCGGCCTGGGCTTCCCGATCGCGCTCGAGGGCGCGCTCAAGCTCAAGGAGATCTCCTACGCCCACGCCGAGGGCTACGCCGCCGGCGAGATGAAACACGGCCCGATCGCGCTGATCGACGAGCACATGCCGGTCGTGGTCGTCATGCCGCACGACAGCCACTACGAAAAGACGTTCGGCAACGTGCAGGAAGTGCGCGCGCGCGACGGACGGGTGATCGCCGTGGTCAGCGACGGCGACGCGGCCGCCAGCAAGCTCGCCGAGCACGTGCTCTCGGTGCCGGCCGTGCCGGAAATCGTGCAGCCGCTGCTCACCGTCGTGCCGCTGCAGCTGCTCTCGTATTACATCGCCGATCTCAAGGGCACCGACGTCGACCAGCCGCGTAACCTGGCCAAGACCGTCACCGTCGAGTGATCAGAACGACTCGCCCGCTGCCGGGTCGAGCTCGAGGTCGAGCATCAGGGGCGCGGCGTGGCAACCCTCGTATTCGACGACGAAGGGCGTATCCCAGCGCTCCCGATCGATGAGCACGCTCAGCGTGGCCGGGCCCACGTATCCCTCGGGGCAGGAGAACGAGATGGCTTCCTGGTTGGACTCAGGCGGCTCGAAGTAGCACTCTCTGATCGGTTCGCTCTGACCTTCGCGGTATACGTAGATGCGATCGGGCAGCCGCACGACGCCGTCCGTCCAGCGGATGCTGCCGGTGGGGGAGTGAACCTCACTCAGATCGCCGCAGGCGTTCGGCTCTTCGTCCTCCGCGCAGGCGGTCACCGCTGTCACGACGACCAGGAACACGCCGAGGCACCTCATGGCGCCGGCGTAGCTCAGCAGCAGCTCTTGATCCGTGACGCTTCTCCACACCGCCATCTCGGCAAGTCTGGTGGTTTCGCGCTCGGGACGCAAACTCCGGGCCTAGACGAGCCAGAAGCGCTTGGCGAGCACGCTCTTGCGCTCGGGATCGATGACCTCGTCGAGCTTTCGCGCGTCCATCTTTTCGAAGAGGGCGTCCGCGCCGCGCTTCAGCTTGAAGTTCACTTCGTCTTCGTACAGCGGCACCAGGGTGTAGAGCCGAACCGTCTTGCCCGGGGCCGCCTCGAAGTTCCAGAAGTCCTCCGGGAACTGCGTGGGCGGCGCCACCATCACGCAGCACAGGCGGGTGCCTTCGGCGTAGGGCTCGGCGGGGTCGCCATTCGGGATGGTGTGCCCGGGACCGATCCAGGTTTCGTGCAGGTGCGGTAGCCGAGCCACCACCTTCATCACTCGCATGGGCCAGTACCAGCGCTCGTCGTCGGAGCCGTCACCCTGCATCACCCAGTCGCGCGGCAGAGCGACCATGAGCTCGGCGAACGAAAGGTGCTCCGCACCGTCGGGCACGGTCATGGGCAGCGCGCTCATGCCCTGGGTGACCAGGACGTGAAACGGGCGCTGCTCGGTCGCGGGGTAGATCATCACATCCAGGTGGATGGTGTCGGACACGAGCTCGTGAAACACGGTCGCTTCGCCGCCCAGATGTCGTTCGAGATGTTTGCTCCAGCGCTCCGACTCCTCCTCGCCGAGCTCCGCAACCGAGGTCAGCACTGGGGAGCCTGCTTCTGATTCGTGAGTCCAGCGCACGAGCTCGCGCGGCGGGGGAACCTCGCTCTCGACGAGCATAGGCCTCCAGCGTCCACCAGGCCCGACGACCTCCTCGGTCGGGGCGCCTTCGCTGCCGAGACGGCCCAGACCGGAGATGTCTTGCAGGAAGCGCTCGACGACGTCGGGCTCCAGCCCGAGATCCGGCAGCACGAGCTGGTGATCGCGGTGACCGACCATGTCTCCTCCCAGGCTGCGCATGCCGACTGTCTCGAGGATCACGTGCTCACCCGCCGGGTAGATTCGAGTCGACACCCAGAGCTCGGGAACGAGCTCGCCCGCCGCCTGCCGGCGTAGCCTGTCGGGCGCTTCTGAAAGGGGTGACCAGACCTCGCCGTTGGGCGCGAACCAGCCGAGTGCGTGCGGGAGCGCGCACAGCTTTTCGCCGAGGAGCGCCAGCGTGCGGAGCTCGGAGGCGACGTCACGATCTTCGGGGCAGACCAGGTCGTCGGGCCCGGCACCGAAGAGGTACGACAGATTGAGCTTCACGAAGCCGCCGTGATCCCTGCGCGCACCATCGTGTCGAGCCAGTGCTCGAGCCAGGGCGAAGGGGAACGTCGCTATGCCGAAATGCCGCATGGCCCAGGCGCCGAACAGCTCCGGATCGCCCTCCGGGCTGCCCATCGAATCGGGCCACGGCTTTCGAAACAGCTCGACGGCAACGCCGCCGTTCTTGCCCGAATCCGACGGCACGATGACGGCACCGTCGCCCCCCATCCAGTAAGGGCCCTCGCCGCTGCCCTCGATGCGCCGCGCGCCGGGGATGCCTTGCAAGCAAGCAGCGACCTCATCGAGCGTGGGTGGCTGTGCAAAGAGGACCACGGCGGTCTGCATGAACATGGCGGCACCTTACTCCCTGGAAGAAATCGACGCTTGAGTCGAAGCCCCGGTCCTGGAAAGATGCCGATCTCGGGAGGAGCTGGATGGCTGGGTCAAAGTTCAAGGGTCTATCGCTCGCGCTTCGGGACCTCTCCGCGCGCCTGTCGTCGAAGGATTTCGAGCCCGTGGCGCGAGGCTCGGCCGGCGCCGACTATCGCCCCGTGGAGGTCGCGGAGCTCGTCGAAGGAGTGCTCCGCGAGCTCGAGCGCGAGCCGGCCTTCGCTACCGTCGCCGAGGGTGAGCTGCCGGACGAAGAGCTGCAGCTGCGCGGCGCCACGGCGCGTGCCCTGGGACAGGCCGCCGCGGTGTGTTTCGCAGCAGGCGACGAGGGCGGCGCCAGAAGCTGGCTGGAACGGGCGCGCGAGCTCGTGCCGCTATCTGCCGACCGCGGCGTGTTCGAGGAGGCTTTGCAGAGCCCGGAGCTGTTCCGCTTGCTGATGCAAGCAGAGTGGCATTGCGAGCGCGGTGACCTTCGTCAAGCCAAGAAGCTCGCTGAGCGCGTTCTGCGAGCGGCGCCGGAAAAGTCCGCGATTCGAGCGGTCGCGGAAGCGTTGTCGAGCCCCGAAGCGCCGCTCGATGGCGCCCCGACGCTGTTCACGTTGAACGGCTTCGGCCTGCGCATCTACGGCAAGCGCGATCAGCGTGGAGACGGTAGTTACGTCGGCACACGCTACTTGACGGCGTTGTTCGTGCCCGTGCTACCGCTCGACGCGTTTCGCGTGTCCGAGGCCTCGGGCGGAGGCTACTACTTCCAGGCACGGGCGCCGCTGAGCAGAGCCGCGCGGCTCTGGCGCTGGACAGCGTCCATCGCCGTCGCGCTGGCGGCGGTGGCAGGTGGCGCCTACTCGTACGTTCACTCGGACGGCTACAAGCTTGCACGCGCGCTCGAGGCGGCCGCCGCCCAGGAAGCCCAGGCGCACACGGCAGCGGCGCGCGAAGCCGCTATCGTGAAATACGAGACGGTGATCGAGCAAGGCGCCGAGCAAGCGCCGGAAGATCTGGCGCCGGCGGCGCTCGGAATCGCGCGGCTCCTGGACGCCCTCATTGCCCGACCGTTCGACGCGGTGGGTGTCGATGCGGCGACCAGGGCGCTGCAGCGCTTTGCCTCGATACCGCCTGGAGCGCGAGCCGGCGAGCCCACGGAGCAGCTGTGCCGTTCGATGCAGAGCTTCGCCACGGCGCTGGAGGGACAGGGCGCGTCTGGCCTCTACGGCGCTCGGCGTCTGCTCGGCAAGGCACATCGTCTGTGCGGCGCGAGCGTGGCCCCGGCGTTGCGGCGCGTACGTTTGTCCCTGGCACGCCTGGACGCCAAGGACTGGCCACTCGTCGCGTTCGCCGACTACGTCCAGGCGTTCGACGCCCCCGAAGCCGTCGCCGAAAGCGGTAAGCTGATCGACGCGATCGCTGACAATGAAGTCTCGATCTGGCACGAGCTCGAGCCCGGGCTGTCGATCTGGGTCGAGGCCGCGAAGGAGGCTCCGGAGCAGGTCGAGCGCGTGACGCGGGTCAGGGCGCGGCTCGAGCACGCTGGCGCCTACTTCGGTTCGGCGGCGCGAAAAGCCCTCGGCCCCGACGTCAAGCCGGAGACGTTGACGACAGCCCTCGACGCCGAGCCAGGTGATCAAGAGCTGCGGGTCGCCCTCGCGAGCCTGAACCCGGACGCAGCGGCACTGGAGGCGTTCGCGAAGGTGGGTCCCCCCGGCAAGATGACCCGCTCGACTGCGCGCGCGTATGCCGAGCTGCTGCAGCGCGCCGGGAAACTGAGCGAAGCGGACGTCGTCTTCGAACACCTCGTGCAACAGATGCTGCCCGAGTACGAAGACGCCCGCGCGAACTACGCCGAGGCGCTCTCGGCGTTCTACGCACGCTGGTACGAACGGGCTCGCGCTGGCGACCTGCCCAATGAGATCGTCAATGAGCTGCAGCCAGCCCCGGAGGATCAAGCTCCTGTCATCTTCGACAAGTGGGTCTCCAAGCAGGCCGAGAGCGATCCGGAGGTTCAAACGCACTTCCAGGACATCCAGCAGAAGAGCGAGGTCGTGCCGGTCGTGCTCTCGCTCGGCACCGTCAAGCTGCTGCGCGCCTCGCAGCTGACCGGGGAAGAGCAGTCACGGCTACTGGCCGCTGCAGAGAGGCTGTTCCTCGCCATCCGCTCCGACGCGGTGGGCGTGCCTGCCTACCACCTGGGGTTGGCGCAGGTCTACTACCGGCTGGGCAAGACCGCCGAGGGTGAGACCGAGTTCGGCGCGCTGCTCGCCAAGAAGGAGCCCGAGCAGGATCTGGCCGTGGCGCGAGCCTACCGTGAGGTGGGTGCGATCACACGCGCGCGCGAAGTCACCCAGGCCGTCCACGACAGGGCCGGCTCCCCGCTGCGCGAGAGCGCCGCGATGCTCATGTCGTTGATGGCGGACACGCAGGACGACCGGCGCACCTGGTTGACGCGCAGCGACCAGAACAGCGACATGGTTCGCACCAGTCTGCTGGAGCTAGAGGCCGACAGCGCGTGCTCGAGCGGGCAAATCCAGGACGGAGACAGCAAGTATCGCGAGGTGGCGAGGCGTCACCTCGAGGGCTCCGCGCTGGATGAGTCGAACTTCAACAACGCAGCGCTGGCCCACGCCGCGCGCGTCGCGTGCAGCGGCCAGCATGCCGCTCTCGACGAGGCGCTGCAGCTCATGCAGCGAGCGCTGCGCATCGCGCCCGACAGCTCGCTGCTGGCTCAGAACGCCAGTCCGCTCCACGAGTACCGCGCTGCGCTGCGCGCCCTGTCGCGCTGGCTGGAGCCGAGCGCCCTCCACCTGGACCCGAGCGATGCTGAAACGCTGCTCGACGCGCTCGCGGCCGGGCCGCACCGGGAGGAGCTTCTCGGCCTCCTGAAGCAGGACGCGGACGTCAAACGCGCCCGCGAGCTGTCGCGCGGCGCACGGGTCCTCGCGCCCAGCCGCCCGGAGCCGTACCTGGCCGAAGTCTCCTGGTTGCAGCGCTTCGACGACGGACCTGGGCTCTCGGCGATGCTGAGCTCCCTGCGCGCACAAAAGCTGGATACCGGGCCCCTCGTGGTCGCGCGTCAGCAGTGGCTCGACGGCAAGCTCGACAAGACGCGACGGGAGCGGATGCACAAGGAAGAGGCCAAGCTCGCCCGCATCGCGGCCACGCTACCGGCCTCGCAAAAGGCATCGCTCGCGGCGCTCCGCTACCTCGAGGGTGAGCTCGTGACCGGCCTGCTCATGCTCGACGAGCCGCTGCCCCGCGCCGAGCAAGCAGTGCGGGCGTTTGGCGAGGCCCACGAGCTCTGGCCCGCGATCGGCGCGCAGCGGCGGCAGGGTCAGGCGCTCCTGGTCAGCGCCGCTGTTCGCGCGAGCGTCAGCTTGCCAGCGCTGGCCACACGCTTGCAGAAGGACATGCGCGAGTATGGCTTGCAACTGACCTTTTGCCGGCTGATCGATGAAGGCGACGCGTCGATCCTGGGCGCCATCACGACGCAGCCCGAGTTCGCCCGTGCGCTCGAGATTGCGCGCAGCACGAGTGGGGAGCGACCCGGGATGTGGGATTGGGTCATGGCACGCCTCGCCGGGGACACGGCTTCTGCGGAGAAGGTCGCCGGCAGTGTCTTCGACGAGGAGGCGCGCCAGGGGACCCTGCTTGGTCAACTATTGACGCCGGGCAACGCCGCCGACGCCTACGTCACGTTCACGGAGCGGCACACCCCGAAGCCGTAGCTACTTGCCCTTGAACACGGGCTTGCGCTTCTCGGCGAACGCGAGCAGCGCTTCCTTGCGATCTTCCGAGACGAGACACGTCTCGTAGGCTTCGAGCTCGAGGGCGAGGCCCTGTTCGAGCGGCACGGTGAGCGCAGCGCGAACGGCCGAAAGCGCTGCGCGCTGTGCGATCGGTGCGCCGCTGGCGATCGGCTCGAGCCAGGTCAGCGTGTCGTCGAGCACGGCGCTGCCGGCGGGCGAGACGCGATTGACGAGCCCGACGGCAGCGCCGTGC
>DATLIL010000211.1:0-3117 GCA_035539475.1 Polyangiaceae bacterium | reverse complement strand
TCGGTTCTGGCAGACTGACCTCGCCGAGGGCCGGTGCTGATTTGCCGTCGCGGGCTTCCTTCTGCTGCTGACGTTCGCTCGTTCGTCGGCTGCGCAGGAGGCGCTCGAGGTCACCATGCTCTGTTCGAGATTGACGAGAGCACAGCGTGACGAGGTCGAGGCACGCATCCGCTTGCTGGTGGGCACGGCGCGTCGGGCGCCGGCCAAGCTCGTGGTCGCCTGCGACGGCAAGGGCGCGTGGATCGACTGGGCGGGCGAGAAGCTGCCGGTGCGGCTGCGGCAACCGCTGACCGACGAGTTCCTGGACGTGGTCGAGGCCAAGCTCATGCTCGAGCCCGAGGCCGCGCCCGAGCTCGAGTCGGCGCCGGAGCAAGCGGAGCCGGAGCCGGACGACGGCGCGTCGTCCGCGGCCTGGGCCGGCGAGAACGCCGCCGATCCACCTGGCCCGAGCTCGACGCAGACCTTCGCGGACAGTGCGACGCAGCAAGGCACGCAACCACACCCGCGCAAGGCGGGGCAGCTGGGCGGCGGCATGGCGCTCGGCATTGCCTTCGAGCCCCCGGCTGCGTCGATCGAGCCGGCGGCCGGGCCTTACCTCGAGTTCGCCATCCCGTTGACGTCGCCGCTCGTGTTCGGCAGCCCGCTCCTGTTCTCCGGCGTGCAGTCGGGGCGCTTCGCGTCGGCCGGTCCCTACTCGATCATGCTGCTCGATTTCGGCGCGGGCTTCGCGGTCGGCGCGCCGCTGGTGCCGGACGCGCGCTTCGGGCTCGTCACGCGCTTCGAGGGCGAGTGGTTGATCGGCTACCCCGACGGTACGTCGGCGCGCGCGGTGTTCGCGCCGACGATCACGTTCGGCGCGCGCGTGGCGCACGAGATCGGGTGGACCGTGCTGTGGACGGAGGTGGCAGGCCGTGCGCGCCTGAGCGAGCTCGAGCTGCGCGGTGCAGGCAACATCTCCGCCGCGCCCTGGGCCGTGCAGTTCAGCGTCGGGGTGGCCTTCCTCGATCGGCGTTAGCGCCGAGAAACCAGGGGCATTCTCGACAAGCCGGGACAGGCGAGCTACCTAAGAACCATGCGCAGCCCGCGCGCGAGCGTGCTCTGTCTGTGCCTCGTGGCGCTCGGCTGGCTGCCCGAGCTCGAGGCCAAGCCGCCGGATCCCCCGGCGCAGGCGCCGGCTCCGCCCCAACCGTTCACCGCGCCGCTGCCGCCACGCGAGTCTCTGCCGAAATCGAGTGCGACGCGCCTGGCCCGCCTGTCTCCGGGGCAGTGCAAGGCAGAGCTCCTCAAGCGAGGCATCAAGAGCAAGCCCGCCGGCAGGGCCAGCCCCGGTGTGGCCGCGCCGCTGCGACTCGACGGGCCCCTGCGCGGGGTCCGCTTCGTCACGCCTGGGAAGAAGAGCGTGTACGGCATCCTCGATTGCCGGCTGGCGCTGGCGCTCGATCAGCTCGGCGAGCTCCTGGCTCAGCGCGGCGTGGCCGAGGTTCACGTCGACAACATGTACCGACCCAAGGCCAAGCTGCCCGGCCGGCGCAAACCCAGCCAGCACTCCTACGGTCTGGCTGTCGACATCTACGGCTTCGCCCTGACCAGCGGTCAGAAGCTCGAGGTCGAGGCCGATTGGCAGGGCGACCTCGGAACGCCGCCATGCGGCCCGGACAGCCGCGTGACCGACCCTCGTGACGGGGCCGTCACGCTGCGCAACCTGTTCTGCGACGTGGCGCGCTCGGGACTGTTTCATCACCTGCTCACGCCGAGCTACGACCTCGCGCACAAGAACCACCTGCACCTGGATATCAAGCGCGACTCTCACGAGCTGCTCGTGAAATGAGGCCTGCGCCTGGGCGGCGAGGAAATCCGCAGGGATTGCCCCCTCGACGCCGGCCCACAAAAGTCATATGGCTAGCGCCCTTTAACAGGAGGACTTTGAATGCCCACGCGCAAAGCAGAAGCAGTTTGGGAAGGCACCCTCAAGGGTGGTAACGGCAAGTTCAAGGGCCAGACCGGCCTGAGTGGAGCGTACAACTTCAGCTCGCGCTTCGAAGAAGGTAGCGGCTCGAACCCCGAGGAGCTCCTCGCCGCGGCCCACGCCGCCTGCTACAGCATGGCGCTCTCCGGCGCGCTCGAGAAGAACGGCACGCCGTCGACCTCGATCAAGACCGAAGCGTTCTGCACGGTCGAGAAGGTGGACGCTGGCTTCAAGATCACGACCATCAAGCTCGTCACCCGCGCCACCGTGCCCGGCATCGAGAACGCCGCCTTCCAGGACATCGCCGCCAAGGTCAAGGACGGCTGCCCTGTCTCGGGCGCCCTCAAGGCCGTTCCCAACATCGAGCTGGACGCAGCCCTGGCCTAAGCTGGCCCAAGCCAAGCAGCTCAAGGCTCAGCCCTGAGCTCGAAAATGCGCCTACTCTCTCTGCGAGGGTAGGCGCTTTCTTTTTTGTGTGTGAACACGCCGCCCACGTGACTGCCTGCCGCATCACAAGACAAGCGGTAGAAGCGCGACGCGGTTGCTGTAGAGCGCGACAGGCGTCGTGTTGGCCGGTGTGTTCCCCACAAACAATCAAAACGTAAACGCCGCTCAGCACCGTCCATTCGCACAGCGCCGTCGGGATTGCGCGAAGTCCGCGTCAGCGGGCTGAGCCGGATCCACCTGTGGGTCTTGCCACCACCAGATCACGATCCACGAACGAGACCCCGAGCCGCGACAAACTGACCGAACAGGCGCGGCCTTCTCTCAAAACACCCGGAAGGCCAGGCGCTCTGCGCAGGCACTCCGCAAAATACAAAAAAGACAAACGCGAGGCCGCGTAAGCGGCCGAGCCGGCAGGGCGCTGCAAGACAACCGCGAGGCCGCGCGCAGCGCGGCCGAGCAAACACAAACAAAACCGGGCCCGCCGAGCTCACAAACCCGGGCAACCTTGGTACATCCAGCGCATCGCGTTCGGGAAATCCGCCGCCGACTGCTCGGGGGGATAATGGCCGCCGGTGCCGGTCATCAGGCGCACCGTGGCGCCCTTGGCCGTCAGCGCGGCGGCGATCGCCGTGCTCGAGTCGAACCAGTTGCCGCGGTCGTCGATGATGTCGTTGGTGCTGGTGACCATGCTGATGCGCAGGTCC
>DATLIL010000210.1:0-9418 GCA_035539475.1 Polyangiaceae bacterium | reverse complement strand
AGCGGGGACCTCGGCAAGTTCCCCTGCTACGTCCCGCTCATCTCCCTCGACAACTCGGAGAAAGCGGCCAGCGCCGGCTTCCCCTGGGGCGTCGTTCGGCCGGCGACTCCGTTCGTGGAACTGGCCCCTCTGACGCCGAAGGCGCAGACGCCCGGCAATCGCGGATTGTCCACCGCCGTGGTGGAAGAGTTCTTCTACGACGGGCAGTGCACGTGCATCGCCCCCGGCGACACCGAGCGCGATTGCTTCCGCGATCCGGATTGCTGCGAAGGCAGCATCTGCTTCCCCGAGCCCGCCACCGGCAGGGACATCTGCACCGGCTGCCGCAAGACCGACGAGACCTGCTACGACAAGGTCGATTGCTGCTCCGGCAACTACTGCCTGACCACCGGAAATACCTATCCGAACGGCGACAAGGAGCAGACCTGCCGCGCCTGCCAGGAGCCGGAAGGCGAGTGTAGCGAGAACTGGGAGTGCTGCGGCTACGACAACGACAACGCGACCGGCTTCTCCTGCATCGCTGGCAAGTGCCAGGAGCTCAGCTTCTGCGACCAGGCCTGCGACAAGATCTCCGACACCGTCGGCGACGAACACGACTGCCGCAGGGGCTACGACCAGTCCTTCCTGGTTTGCAACGGGTCGACGGGACTGTGTGAGGCGGCTCCCAAGACTGCCGGTTGCACGCCTCCGAAATGAAGCGGAGCATCTGGCGATGACCTTTCGACTCGCTCGTGCCGGTACGGCGTTGGCTCTCGTTCTGGCACTCAGCGTGTCGAGTCAGGGTTGCAATCGCAGCTCCGCGGCGACCGGTACGTCCGCGTCGCCGGTCGCTGCGCCACGGCTCGACTGGCCCCTGCTCAAGCTGCTGCGTTACGACCTCGACCTTCGCAGCGCGTCGACGTCGACGATGGCCGGCATGCCGTTCAAGGTGGAGCTCTCGGCCACGGTCGAGCTGATCCCGCTCGAGCGGCAAGGCGAGAAGGTAGCCATGCTGATGCGCCTGCGAAGCCCGAAGCTGACGTTCGGCGGCAAGGCCAGCGAGGACGGCGCGGCCTGGGAAAAGGAGCTCGCACAGCCGTTCTGGTTCGCGCTCGAGCGCGGCAAGATCGTGGACACTCGCATCTCGCAGGGGTTGTCGGGCCAGACGGTGTCCATGTTGCGCACCATCAGCAGCGGCCTGCAGCTGACGACTCCGACCGACGGCTCCGACCCGAGCAAGCCCTGGACGGTGCGCGAGCATGACTCGACGGGCGAATACGAGGCGAGCTACTCGGCGAGTGCCGACGGCACGGTCCTGCGAAACAAGCAGCGTTTTCTCGATACGCTGATCACGGGTAAGGTGACGCCCGAGCAGCGCAAGGCCGTGTTGCCTCAGGTCGAGCGAGCCGAGGCCAGGCTGACCCTCTCCGCTGGCTTGCTGCAGAAGGTCACGTCGCACGACGAGGTTCGTACGACGCTCCTCGGCGCGAACACCGTCACCGTCACGACCGACCTCTCGCTCGTGCGGCAAGCAGCGGCCTCTGCCACGCCCGAGCCAGAGATGCTGAAGCTCGCCGGCGATCTGCTGTCGCTGTCGCCGTCACGGGCGTACGGCATCCCCGACGCACGCGCGTCGTTCGACGCGCTGCGGGCGGAGAATGCCAAGTTCAGCGACGTGCTGGTCGAGCTCGAGGCCATGGCTCGTGATCCGAATCGCCGCGCCCTGGTTGGCGCCATCAACGACAAGAGCGTGGGCGCCGACGCCCAGGATCAAGCCAAGAAGCAGCTCGAGGAACGCGCTAGTGAGCTCAGCAAGCTCACGGGGCTGCTCCGCACCAAGCCCGAAACGATTCGCGAGCTGGAGGCGGCGATCGCCAAGAAGTCGCCGGCGTCGAGCATGCTCCTCGACGCCTTGTCGTCAGCCGGCACCGAGGCCGCTCAGACTTCTCTGATCGGGCTCCTGCGCGGCACCACGCTGTCGCGCGAGCTGCGCAATGCAGCCGCCACCAGCCTGATCCGGGTGCAGCTGGCGAGCCCCGCCACGGTAGAGCTGCTCACCACCCTCGTCGACGACCCGCTCTTGCGCGATCACGCCGTGTACGGCCTCGGGACCGCGGCGCGCCGGCTGGTGGAGCACGGCGAAGCAGCGCGCAGCGAGCCCCTCGTGGACGTCCTGCTACGCGGTCTGTCGCAAGCCAAGTCGAGCGACGAACGCGTGCGCTGGCTGCGCGGCATTGCGAACGCAGGCTCCGCCAAGGCGCTGCCGGCGGTGCAGCCATTGCTCGACGATAAAGACCGCATCTTGCGCCAGTCCGCGCTCGAAGCCTTGCGCCTCGTGCAGGATCCGCGTGTCGACGAGATCGTCGCCGAACGCCTGCAGAAAGAGGACATGGCGCTCGTGCGTGAAACGGCGCTGCGCGTCGCGGAGCTGCGCTCGCCAAGCCCAGTGCTGCAGCACGCACTCGAGCTCACCGCGCAGGGCGACCAGGACAAGGCGGTGCGTGCTGCCGCCGAGCGCCTGCTCGAGCGCTGGAAACGCTCGAGCGCGCAAGCTCCGTCCGGCGCTGTTCCGATGGACAAGCCCTGAGTCTGGGATATCCTCCCGCAGCCATGCGCGCGACACTCACGATCGTGGTCGGGCTCTGTTTCGCCTGCTCGGGTGAGCCGAACGAACCGAGCGTCAGCGAGCCGACTGCCGGTAGCAGCGGCACGGCGGCTGGATCTGCGGGCGCAGGTAACGCCGGCGGTACTGACGGTGGCGCTGCCGGCAGCAACGCCTCGGGCAGCTCCGGGGAGTCGTCGGGCGGTGCGGGTGCGGGCGGCACGGCGGGCAGCGCAGGCAGCGCGGGCAGCGCGGGCAGCGCGGGAGCAGGCGGTGGTGCCGAGCTCGTCGCGGCCGACCTGTTGCCGCTCGCGGTCGGCAACACCTGGACGTACAGCGCGACCGATCTCTACTCGGGCTGCGAAATGCTCAATGTGCTGGAGGTCGTGAGCACGGAGATGCACGAGGGGCGCATGGCGTACCGCGTCACCGAGAGCTGTACTCCGGACAGCGACTCGTGGCTCAGCGAGGTCGACGGCGCGATCGAAAGCTTCGGGGCGGAGTGGCAGGTGAGCATGGGCATGCCCGTGGCTGCCGGCACGACCTGGCCCTACGGCACTGCCATCGAGTTCGGCTGGGAAGAAGCCGGCACGGTCACGGTCCAGGCCGGCACCTTCGAAAACTGCTGGAGTCGCATCAACGTGACCACCCCGACCGACATGAAACGTACGTACTGCCCTGGAGTCGGGCGTGTGCTCGACGCACGTGACGACCAGCGCTCGGAGCTCGTGTCGTATCAGCTCGCGCAGTGACGGCGAACCTATGAGGATCTGATCGGGCGGCCTCTAGGCCGGCGGCACTCCGTGCAACGATGTCGCGACAATCGAACTCGGCACCTCTCCGTGCCTTGACCGGGCGCCGTCACGCCGTTAGCTGCGCGACATGGCACTGAATGCGTACCTCAAGATGGAGGGCGAGAAGCTCGGCCCCATCGTCGGTGGTGTTACTCAGAAGGGGCGCGAGGGCTCGATCCTGGTCGTGGCCTTCAATCACGAGATCGTTTCGCCGCGCGACGCCGCGTCGGGGCTGCCGACGGGCAAGCGTCAGCACAAACCGTTCGTGATCACGAAGGAGCTCGACAAGGCGTCGCCGCTCATCGCCCACGCTCTGGTGCAGAACGAGATCATCAAGAAGTTCAGGCTCGACTTCTGGCGACCGAGCGGTACCGGCGCAGAGGTCCAGTACTATACGGTCGAGCTCTTCAACGCGAGCGTGGCCTCCTTCCGCGAGGAGATGCTCGACAACGGCTACGAAGAGAATCGTCGCCTGCACGAGCGTGAGCACGTCGCCTTCGTCTACGAAAAGATCACCTGGACGTGGCAGGACGGCGGGATCACTGCGGAAGACGAATGGGGCTCCTCGGATCGATGACCGAGCTCACCCGCCGTGAGTTCGTGATCGGCGCGGGCGCGCTGACGCTCGCCGGTTGCGGGAGCGGGCCCTCTGAAGCGCCCGCCCCGCCCGCGCCCGAAGCAGCGGTCGACGGCTTGAGCAAGGGAGCCGGCGCGAGCGCGGAGCTCATGCTCGAAAACGGAGTGCTCGTGCCCGCCGGCTGGAGCGCGCGTGGTGGTTCCCACCGCGTGGAGCTCACGAGCTCCGGAGTCATGCTCCACGTCCCCACACGGTCGCCACTCGAAGTGAGCTTCAGTGAGCTGCGCATGGGGCTACGCCACGACTACATCCGCCAGCACTTCGGCCACGCCACGCTGGCGGCTTTGATGCGTCGCGACCTGTAGTTCTCGCGGACTGGTCGCAATCTTTCACCCGAGCAGGCCTTCGGGTACTCTGGTCCTGAATGTCCAACAGAAGACTTTCGGGTGTGCCGCTGTGCCTGCTGTTCTGTCTTGTTCTCGCTCAGGGCTGCAGGGGATCGCAGAACAGCCCAGCCCCAGCGGAGCCACAGGCCAGCGCCGCCCCAGCGGAGCCACAGGCCAGCGCCGCCCCCGCTGAACGTGCCGCGGGAGCAAAGCAGCCCAAGTGGACGATGATCGATGGCGTCAAGGCCTGCACCGGCACGATCCTCACGATGTTCGTTTGCACGCCGAGCAAGAAGCCGGCGCAATGCAGTGAGAAAGCCTGGCAGGAGCTGAACGCCCTGACCGGCAAAGAAGCGCTCACCCCCTGTGCGCTCGAGCCCGATATCATGGCTTGCACGGCGCCACTGCCTGACGACCCGAACTCGCGCTGTGTCCCCGAGCCGAGGCCTGCGTCGTGCACGGACGAGAAATGGCAGCGCGTCAAAGGGGACGCGCTGGTCAACGCCTGCATCCACAAGTGACCAGGCCGGCCGTCCCCGTTCCGGAGCACCGCGGTAATCGGTGATGGTGAGAAGGTTGTCCTCACCGCGCGATAGCCGCAGTTCGCTCGTCGATGTGTTTGCAGGCCTGATAGCTGGCGGGTTCGTTCTCTCGTTCACGCTCTCGCTGGCAGCCCTGATCTTCTCGGGCCAGGTGTTGCAGTACCTGTCTTCGGGCCTGGGCGCGCTGCTCGTCAGCTCCGCCCTGCTCGGGCTCGTGATCTCGCTGCGTACGTCGTTCCGCCCGATCACGGCTGCAGCGCAGGACAACACCGGTGTCGTCCTGGCGATCATCGCCGCGGACATCCAGCAGGCGGCGCCCGGCAAGGACGTATTCGCGACGCTGATAGCAGCGCTCGCGGCCACGACGCTGATCACCGGCCTCGTGTTCTACCTGCTCGGGCGCTTCCGGCTGGGCAAGCTGGTCCGCTTCATGCCGTATCCGGTCGTCGGCGGATTCCTCGCCGGCACCGGCTGGCTGCTGATACAGGGCTCGCTGTCGGTGATGAGCGGGGAGGCGGTCGACGTGCGTCACCTCGGCGTGCTCGGCAGTGTGGATGCGCTGCGCTGGGTCCCCGGAGCGGTGCTGGGCATCGCGCTGACCATCGCGATGCGACGCATCAAACACCACCTCACGTTGCCGATCATCCTCGGCTCCGCGTTCGTGGTGTTCTTCGTCGCGATCGCCGTGACCGGGCTCGGCATCGCAGGTGCCGGCGAGCGCGGCCTCTTGCTGGGGCCGTTTCCAGCCGGCGGCTCGTGGCCGCCCATTCGCCCCGGCGACCTCCTGGACGTGGACTTCTCGTTCCTGTCGCGCAATGTCGGCAACATCTTTGCCTGCGTTCTGCTCGCCGTGATCGGCGCGTTGCTGAACGCCTCCGGGTACGAGCTCGCCACCGAGCAGGATGTCGATCAGGACCGCGAGCTGCGTGTTCACGGTGTCGCGAACCTCGTCACCGGTCTCGCCGGTGGAGCGCCTGGATGGCTCATGCTCGGCGGTTCGATGCTGAGCTTCAGGCTCGGTGCGCGCAGGCGATTGGCAGGCGTCATCGTCGCGTGCGTCTGCCTCCTGCCCCTGGTCCTCGGTACCGGCGTGCTCGGCTACTTTCCCAAGCCGGTGCTCGGCGCGCTGCTGTTCTTTCTGGGGCTCTCGTTCATCGTCGAGAACGTCTACGACTCCTGGTTTCGCTTGCCGCGCGGCGAGTACGCCCTGGTGCTCGTGATCCTCGCGGTCGTGGTCGGCGTCGGCTTCCTCGAAGGCGTCGCGTTCGGCATCGTCGTGTCGTCGATTCTGTTCGCCCTCAACTACGCGCGCGTCGGCGTCGTTCGCCACGAGATTACTGCTGCGCTGCTGCGCAGCAAGGCAAGCCGGTCGCTCTCCGACGAGGCCACGCTGCGCGAGCACGGCGGCAAGGTCCGCGTGTTTCAGCTCCAGGGCTACGTGTTCTTCGGCACTGCCCACGGCCTGCTGCAGAAGGTCAAGGAGCATGAAGCAGCGGCCTTCGTCGTGCTCGACTTCCGCCACGTCACCGGCCTCGACGCCTCGGCGGTCGTCAGCTTCGTCCGCATGGGCAAGGTGGGCCGCGCCAGCGGCATGGTCGTCGTGCTGACGGATCTTCCTGCCGAGGTCGCCCGCCAGCTCGAGCGCGGCGGCGGACTCGACGGCAGTACGAAAGTCTTTCCGGATCTCGATCGCGGCCTGGAGCATTGCGAACGCGCGCTCCTGGCCGCCGTGGCAGCGCCGGCGCCGGAGTCGCAGGTGCGTTCCGCGCTCGACCGCATCGTGCCTGATTCGGCGCTCGTGAGCCGGCTGCTCGGCTACTTCGAGACCGTCGAGATCCAGGCCGGAACCGACGTGTTCCGCGCCGGCGATCCCTCGGACGCGATGTTCCTGATCGAGTCCGGCGAGGTCGAAGCGTGGATCGATCTCGGCAACGGCCGTTCCCGGCGCCTGCGCGTGATGGGCCCCGGTACGGTGCTCGGTGAGGCGGGCATCTACCTCGGCGCCCCGCGCTCGGCTGCTGTGCGCGCGACCGTCGCGAGCGTGCTGCTCCGCCTGCCGGTGACGGCGCTCGATCGCATGACCGCCGAGGCGCCCGAGCTTTCTGCGGCGTTCCATCGCTTCGTCGCGGCGACGCTCGCCGACCGCATCGTGACGACCACCAGCGCGACGCAGGTCGTGTTCCACTGATGCGGCTGCGCTTTCGCTCGACCTTCCTGCTCACGCTGCTGACGCTGGTCAGCGTGACCGTGTTCCTCGTCGGTATCACCTCTTACTACAGCGCCAAGATCACCGCACAGGAGCTGTCGGAGCAGGTGCTCGACCAGACCAGCGCGCGCGTCGACAAGGAGGTCGACGACCTGACGGCGGCTGCCGCCAAGGTGAGCGGGCTCAACAAGCGATTGATCGAGAGCGGCCTGACCGGACCACGCGAGTTCACCTGGCTGGTCCCGTACTGGGCCGAGGTGCTGCGCGGCGAGCCGGGCCTCACGTCGGTGTTCGTCGGTGTCGAGGCGACGGGCGAGTCGTCGGGTGTCTCGCGCCTGGGCGAGAAGCTCTCTGTCTGGGAGACCAATCGCGACGCGCAGAGCGGCAAGCTCCTCTTGCGCGAGTACTGGCCCGAGCAGTACCCACGCACGACCTATGCGTTCGATCCCGACAAGCCCGGGCCCGATATCCGCGGCCGTCCCTGGTACGTCGGCGCGCGTGGCGCCAGGCGGGCGATCTGGACCGACACCTACACATTCCTCGGTGTGAAGGGCTCCGAGGCAGTCTCCGGCGTCACCTACGCGACGCCGCTCTACGGCAAGTCTGGCGCGCTCATCGGCGCGCTCACCGCGGACTTCGGGCTCAAGCGGCTGTCGGAGTTCCTGGCGACCGTACACGTCGCCCGTACCGGCTTTGCCTGCCTGATCGAGACGCGAGCGGACGGCAGCCGACACGTGATCGCGCACGCGAAGGGCGCCAAGGACGATCCGCGCTTGCGCGCATTGCTGTCGGCCAATCCCAACGCCAAGGGCTTCACGCCGCTCGAGTTCGAGGTCGACGGCGAAATCTATCTCGCGGGCGTGCGCGCGCTCAGCGGTGACGACGCTCCGCACTGGCATGTCGGCGTCGTCGTGCCCCAGGCCGAGGTGCTCGCGCGCGTCACCCGCAGCAATCGCATCAGCATCGGGATCGCGCTGGCCGGACTGCTGCTCGCGATCGGCTGCGGCCTCTACGTCGCGACCCAGGTCGCACGGCCGCTGGAGGCGTTGTCGCACGAGATGGCGGCGATCTCCCGCCTGGACCTCGGTGCGCGCCCGATCAACCACTCGATCATCATCGAAGTCGATCGCGTCGCCGTCGCCACGGAGGAGATCAAGACCGGCCTGCGACAGAAGCGCGTGCTCGAGAAGTACGTGCCCAAGGGTGCGCGTGAAGACATCGAGGAGAACCGCGCCGGCGACGTCTCGCTCGGTGGCGAGCGCGTGCGCCGGGCCATCCTGTTCTCGGATCTGCGCGGCTTCACCTCGATGTCAGAGCGCCTGGCGCCCGACGCCGTCGTACGCCTGCTCAATCAGTACCTCGAGAAGATGACGAGCGTGATCCTGGCGCATGGCGGCGATATCAACGAGTACATCGGCGACGCGGTGCTGGCAGTCTTCACGCGCTCGAGCGACGCGGTGCGAGCGGCGATCGCCATGCAGCGCGCGCTCACGCAGCTGCGCGATGAGACCGACGACCCCGAGGTTCGGGGGCTGCGCATGGGCATCGGTATCCACATCGGCGACGTCGTCGAGGGCAACATCGGTACGACCGAGCGCGTGAAGTTCGGCGTGGTCGGAGACACCGTCAACCTGGCCGCGCGCATCCAGGACAAGTCGCGCGAGGGTGTGCGCACGTCGATCTTCGTCAGCGCCGCCGTGCGCGACGAGACGGACGCGGTCACGTTCGAGCTGGTCGGCGAGCTCGCGATGAAGGGCAAGGCCGAACCGGTCGTGGTGTTCGAGGTCGCGGCCTGAGCTCAGCGGCGACGTCAGTCGACGTACTTGTCGAGAAAGAAATACTCGTAGTACTGGTGGCCGCCGAGAACGAGGCCGGCCGGAGCTTCTGCGGCCCAGTCGCTCATGAACTCGCTCTCGGCCTGGGCCACGCCGTTCTGCCCCAGCCACTCGCCCATGAAGAACTCGGCGCCCGCGGCCCAGTCGTCGTCCTCGGCGCTGTAGATCGGCCAGACCTCGACGCTCGTCCCGAGCGCTTCGTTGGCGTCCTGGAACATCGCTAACCGCTCGGCCACGTACCCGTACGCTTGCGGGGCGGTGCTGACGTAGGCGTGCAGGTATGCCCGGTCGAGTAACGGCGCCATCGTCGTTACCTGGTCCGCGTCCGGCCAACCGAGGTAAGCGCTGAGCGTCGGTTGCTCGCCAGTCGGCGAGGGGGCCCAGGTCAGCGAGCGTACGTACTCGAGGGTGTCGACGAAGACCTGGAAATCGCCCGCCGGCGCCCAGAACTCGATCTCCGTGACGAACCCGTCGAAGGCCGCGCGTTGCTCGTGAAA
>DATLIL010000209.1:0-5921 GCA_035539475.1 Polyangiaceae bacterium | reverse complement strand
ATCCGCAACCTGATGCCGTGCGACGCCACCGACCCGACCGGCGAGCGCGCCTGCATCGACGGCTGGCTCACTGCCTCCGGGCCGCGGCTGTTTCGCCGGCCAATGGCTGATGAAGAGCGTGCGCGATTCGTGGCGGCATTCGAGCAGGCGCGCGCCAGCGAGACATACGAGCAAAGCGCCAGCCTGGTGGTCGAAGCCGTGCTGGTGGCGCCCGAGCTCTTGTTCATCGAGCTGCCTTCGGGCGGAGAGCCTGGCGACGTGCTCCCGCTCGATAGCTGGCAGGTGGCGGCGCGCCTCTCGCTGCTGCTCTGGGATTCGACGCCGGACGAACCGTTGCTGGCGGCAGCCGAGCGCGGCGAGCTGACTTCTCGCGAGGCACTGGCCGAGCAGGTCGGGCGGCTGCTGGAAGATCCACGCACTCGCGCCACCGTGCGCTCGTTCTTCGACGATTGGCTGGGGCTCGCCAAGATACCGGACCTGGCCGCCGATCCGCAGAGCTATCCCTACTATCCCCCAGAGCTCACCGCAGCGCTGGCGGAGGAGACCAGGGCCTACGCGGAAGACGTGTTCTTGCAGCGCGATTTTCGCGAGCTGTTCGTTTCCGGAAGACGCTTTCGCAGCGCGTCGCTCTCGCAACACTACGGCGACCAGTTAGGACAGAACGAAAGCATCGCGGCGTACGACGCCGAGATCAGCGAGCAGAGCTTCGGCCTGCTGTCGCAATCCGGATTCTTGATGTCGCTGGCGCGGACCGAGCAAAGCTCTCCCATTCATCGCGGCGCGTTCGTGCGTCGCAAGCTGTTGTGCGGACGCCTGCCGTCGGCGGAACCAGGCGTCGCGGTCCCGCTGCCGATGCTCACGCCTGACGTGAGCAAGCGCCAGAACATCACCGAGCATACCGGCGCGGCGCCGTGCCTGGGCTGCCATGGCACGTTCAACGGGTTTGGGTTCGCCCTCGAGCATTTCGACATCGCGGGCGCGTGGCGCGACAGCGAGCGGAAGCTACCGATCGAGGCCCGCGTCAGTTTCGACGAGCCTGGCCTGCCTGCCGAGGTGGATGGCGCGCTGCAGCTCTCGCAAGCGCTGGCCGACAGCCCCAGCGCGCGCGCCTGCGCGTTGCAGCAGCTGTTCACGTTCGCGCTCGAGCGCGCGCCGACCAGCGCCGATCAGGCGTGGTTCGACGAGCTCTACCGGAGCTTCGAAGGCTCGAGCTTCAGCTTGAAGTCGCTGTTGACCGAGCTGGTCTTGAGCGACGAGTTTCGGAGCCGCGTCGAACCAGGAGTGCCGCCATGAGCCGGAAGCGCAGCCTTTCGCGGCGCATGGTGCTACGCGGCAGCGCGGGGCTGTGCCTGGCTCTGCCCTGGCTGGAGAGCGCCTTGCCCCGCCACGCGCGCGCGCAGGAGCTGACACCGCCCAAACGTTTACTGGTGTGGACGCAGCCCAACGGCACCGTCATGGATCGCTGGGTACCAATCGCGGGCACCAGCGAGACGGACTTCACGCTCTCCGAAATCCTGAAGCCGCTCGAGCGCCACCAGGCAGACATGGTGGTGGTGCAGAACTTGATGCAGTACGACACCAACGGGCATCAATACGTGACGTCGCTCACCGGCTACGATTACGTCGACCTCGGCACGCCCAAGTACCTGTCGCGAGGCGTCTCGCTCGACCAGTACGTTGCGCAGCAGCTCGCCGGCGCAACGCCGCTGGCTTCGCTCGAGCTCGGCGTGTGCGAGGCCGAAGACGGCCAGGGTGCAGTGTCCTGGTCGGCGGCCGGCAAGTCCGTGGTCGCGGAGGCCAGCCCATTCAAAGTGTACGCGCGCCTGATGGGGGGCGGGAGCGCGACGGTCACCGACGCCGCCGAGGCCGAGCGCTTGCTCGCGCACCGCCGCTCGCTGATCGACACTGTGCTCGATCCGCTGAGCGAGCTCCAAAAACGCCTGGGGAGCGAGGATCGCGCCAGCGTCGAGAACTACCTGGAATCCGTGCGCGGCGTGGAGCGCGAGCTCACCGCGCTGCAGACGCGCCTCGGCAGCTGCAACGTGCCCGAGGTTGGTCCCGACCCCAGCACGCCGGGTCAGACGCCGTGGTGGCAAGACCGCCGAAACGCGCCGGCGCTGCTGACCTTGCAGCGCAAGCTGGCGGTCACCGCCCTGGCCTGCGATCTCACCCGCGTGGTCACGCTCACGGTGGCCGGCAGCTTTGGCGGCACCCGAACCTTCGACTATATCAACGGCGTTTCGCAGCAGCTCGACTGGCACGGCTTCTCGCACGAAGTCGAGAAGGGCAACGACGAGGAGCTCACCCTGATCGAAACGTGGCACGCCGAGCAGCTCGCTTTGCTGATCGACGATCTGAAAGCCGTCAGCGAACCGGGCGGGACCTCCCTGCTCAACAACACGCTCGTCCTCACCAACAACGAGTACGGCAGCAACGGCCCGGTCAGCACGTTGCCCGCCGACCCCAAGAGCGGACTGCAGGTCAACCTCACACACGTGCCCAAGCTGATGCCCTACCTGCTCTTCGGACAGTGCGGCGGAGCCCTCGCGACAGGCCGGAACCTGGTACTGCCCTTCAAAGGAGACACGGAGCTCGAACGCTCCCAGGCCAACGGCTACTCGCACACTCGCCTGCTCGTCTCCATCCTCAACGCCCTCGGTTTCGAGGACACCACCTTCGGCAATCCCAGCTATGCCGAGGGCGGCGTCCCTGGACTGTTGACCTGATATCGGGCTCCTCCGGAGGGCATTCCGGATGGACCCCCGCGACACACTTCTCCCCGGCAGAAATCGGGGTAAGCTCCCAGGCCCGTGAAACTCAACTTCGCCTGTCTTCTCTCCCTCTCCGCCGTTTGCATGCTCGCCGCCTGTAGCCGTTCCGCGCCGCCCGCGGAGGCTGCACCCGTCGCCAGCGCTCCGCCGCCCGCGCCCGCCGCGAGCACCGCCGCCGCGCCCCCGGCCCCTGCTCCCGGCGCCGATACGCCAAAGACCTGCGCTGATCTACGCGATCTCAACGCTTGCGAAAAAGAGTGCGGCGCCGGCAAGGCCAACGCCTGCGAGACGCTCGGCGATCTTCACGCGAAGCCGAAGGAGGAACGCTCACCGGGCGACTTCGTCGAGTACGCGCTCCCCGCCTTCGACGAGGGCTGCACCCTGGGCGCCAAGACCGCGTGCGACAAGCGCGACGCCCTGCTCGAGGACCTCCGCGCCGTGTGTCAGAAGAACGCGAAGGACTGCAGCAACCTCGGACAGGCGCTCTCGCGCGTCGACGGCCACGACAAGGAAGCCGACGAGAGCTTCGACCGCGCCTGCCAGGCGGGCGACGCCAGTGCCTGTGAAGGACGCGGCGAGCTTCACGAAAAACTCGAGCCCAGAAAGTTCCACTCCGCCATCGCCGAGAAGGCCTTCGACCGCGCCTGCACCCTCGGCTCGGTGAGCGCCTGCTGCTCCCTCGCTGGCGTGTACCAGCGCCTCGAGCAGGACAAGAAGGCCGAAAAGGCCATGGCTCGCATGGAATCCCTGAACGACAAGTCCAAGAACGGCCGTATCGCCTGCGATCACTTCCGCATGGGCCAGAGCGCCAAGCTGCGCGTCGTCGCCAAGGCCGAGGGCGATGCCGTGAAGGTGCTGGGCGCCGACCACCTCGCGTCGGTGGAAGAGGTGCTCTCTCGACGGGTGCCGTACTGTTACAGCGCGGCGCCCAAAGAGGCGGTCCGCGTCGAAGTCGAGCTCGCGCCCAACGGCCCCGCAAAGGTGATCGGCGGCAGCGACACCGACGAGGGCCGCTGCATCGGTCGCGTCGTCGACGACATCCACCTTGCCGGCACAGCGCCACGCAAAGCGGCCTTCGCGCTCAAGTTCGAAGCAGTGAAGTGAGGCGCCGCCCACCGTCTGGCCAAGAAAGCTTGACCCACACATTATACGCACGCATACTATTTGTATGCATATTAACCTGGACCCGCGCGGACCGTTTTCGTTGCAGGTGGCCAGGACCTTCGCGTGTGGGCTGTTCACCGCGTCGCGTACGTGCAGCAGCGATGGCGCCGTGCGATTCGCGTTCACGCGCGACGACACTTTCGAGTGCTGAGCCGGCTGCTCGCCGAGGAGCCGGGATTCCGGCCGGTGATCTTCTTCTCGCCGTGGGCGGCGGCAGGCTGGAGCGTGCTCACGCAGCGGCTGCGCATGACCCAGGCGGCTCGCATCGCGGAAGCGCTCGCGCGCGAGGCGGGCGACGTGGTCGATGTCGACGGTGTCGAGCTTGCTTCGTTCCCCCGGCCGCAGACGTTTCTCTCGCGCTCGGGCTTCCGGGGTCTGACGGCCGAGAAGTGGTCGCGCTTGCAGACCGTGGCAAAGGCTGCGCTCGCAGGCGAGCTTTCGATGGAGGCGCTCCTACGCGAGGGCGCCCGCGAGCGGCTGCTGAGGCTCCCCGGCGTGGGGCCGTGGACGGCCGACGCGGTGCTCATCCGAGGCGTGGGCCCCTCCGACGTTCTGCCGCTGACGGAGCCGAGCCTCGAAAGGGCGGTCAGCGCGGCGTATGGCCCGAAAGCGAAGTTCGAAGAGGTCACCGGTAGCTGGGCGCCGTTCCGCACCTGGGCGAGCATCATGCTGATCCGCGCGGCGCGGCGCTCCCCCTCCCCCGTTGCCAAGAGCAGGATGCCGGTGCTGCATGGTTGAGCCGCCGCAGGGACCGTTCGCCTCGCCTGGGTTCCATCTCTGGCACGCGAGCCTGAGGTGGACCCAAGAGGTCGCGCGCGCGCTCCAGCCGCTCGGCCTGACGCACACGCAGTTCTTCCTGCTCGGCGCGGTGGGCTGGCTGACGAAGGCGCACGGGGCGGCACCGAAGCAGCGCGAGGTCGCCGACTTCGCGAAGCTCGACAAGGTGATGACCTCACAGGTGACGCGGGCGCTCGAGTCCGAGGGACTGCTCGAGCGCAAGGACGACCCGGCCGACAGCCGCGCCTGGCGGCTCGAGCTCACCGCCAGGGGAAAGAAGCAGCTCACGGCTGCGCTCGCGAAGGTGCGCGAGGTCGACGTGCGCTTTTTCGGCCGCGACGGCGAGCGGCTGCGCGACGCGCTCGCTAGCCTGGCTCGAGCGCGCTAGCTCAGCTCGGCAGCCAGACGGGAGGCTTCTTGATCGGCGGGCGGTAGCCGGGCGGCGGGTCGAAGGTGGCGCACAGCTCGCCCTTGGAGAAAACCCAGAGCGTGCCGGGGGCCGCCTTGATCCAATCCTGGTCGTGCGGCAGCGGCGCGGTGGCGACCACGGCCATGCGCGAGTCGTCGGACGGCCCGAGGACGTCGCCGAGCTCGAGCTTGACCTCGGCGTCGCCCAGCGTCGCGTGCTGCTCGAGCCGGTGGCGCTCGGCTCGGTACAGCGAATCGCCGCAGCGGGCATAGAGGTGCTCCCCGTCGGCGAGCAGAAAGTTCATGATGCCGTCGCTGCCGAGCTGGTTACCGAGCTCGAACAGGGTCTTGCCGAGCTCGTCCGGGCTGGCCGGATAGCGCGAGCCGTAGGCTTCGCGGAGCGTCTCGAGCATGACGCAGAACGCGTACTCGCTGTCGGTGTCGCCAAGCACGCTCTCGTAGCGGAGCGCGCGCTCCTTGACCTTCGGCAGGGTTCCGTTGTGCGCGAAGACGATGTGCCGCCCCTGCCATACGCGCACGAACGGGTGCGTGTTCTGAATGCTCGCGACGCCGCGAGTCATCTTGCGGATGTGCGCGACGGCGAGCCGCGTGAGGATGGGGTTCTCGCTCAGGAAGCGTGCCAGCGAGCTCGAATAGGCAGGGTGGTTTTCGAGGAAGGTGTGCGCGAAGTTGCCGTCATAAAGCGACAGGCCCCAGCCATCGGCGTGCGGTCCGGTCTTGCCACCACGCTCGGCGAAGCCGCTGAAGGAGAAGGCCACATCGGCCGGGTGGCTCGCGACC
>DATLIL010000208.1:0-12233 GCA_035539475.1 Polyangiaceae bacterium | reverse complement strand
AGTGGGACGCAGCGTCTCAACGCTTTTGACGCGGACGGAGAACCCCTCGGTAGCGTCGACTTTCCGTTCCTTCCCACCACGCTTCCAGCTGCGGACGACCAGTGGGTCTTCGCCGGGGGCGAAGCCGAGCTCGTGCGAATTGCGCTGTCGAGCTTCGGCTTGTGAGCGGCTCAGAGCACCAGCACCCAGATGTCGTAGAGCGCGTGCGTCCAGACTACCGGGGCAAAGCCGCGGAAGGCGTAGATGGCGGTGAAGACGAGGCCGCAGACCCAGCGGAAGACGAAGGAGCGCAGCTCGAACGGATCGCCCAGCGGACCGATGTAGTGCCAGCCACTGAACACGGCCGCGCTGAATGCTGCCCAGGCGAGCGCGACGAGCGTGCGCTTGAACGGCTCGGCGGAGACGAACAAGACGTGCACGAGCTTCAGCCCGACGCCGAAGAGGAGCACACGAAACGCCACTTCTTCGTAGAAGCCGGCGCCCAGCGACATGACGAGGCCGGCGAAGCGGTCCGAGATCCCGCCGCCGAGGTGCAGCCGGCCGACGACGTAAGCGGCCGCGAAGCGCATGGCCGCCGCGTACAGCACGCCCTCGAGCGCGATCCACAGGAAGCGGTGCCAGTGGAGCTCGTGCTCGCGGCCGGCGACGACGAGGACGCCGACGAAGACGGAGCCGATCACGAGCGTCAGCCCGCCGTAGGCCGGCAGGCTGTTGTTCGATAGCTGGACGAGCTCGCGCGTGACGAGATCGGCGGCGTTGCGCACGTCCAGGAACACGACCAGCAGGTGGTAGAGAACGAAGATGGGTAGCGTCAGCGCCAGGTCGGCCCAGGGCCCGCTGCCCTCCTTGAGGTAGCGGTCGGCTTCGGTCGGCTGGGCCCGCTGGTCCATGCGCCGGTCAGGACGGCTTCAAGTGGTAGACGACCCACATCACGAGGATCACCCAGAACAGGATGATGGCGACGAACGGGCCGTCGCGAAGCATCTCCTGCGTCGGGCTCTCCGCCTTGGGGCGGTTGCGCACGATGAACACGAAGCGCAGCACGCCCAGCACGACGAAGGCCGCGCTCGGCCATAGCCAATCGCTCTGGAAAAAGGCCCGTGTGCGCGGATCGAGCGTGTAGACGACGTAAGTCGCGATCGTGGCGAGGGCGGTGGTGAAGAGCGCGATGTCGAGGCCACGCTTGCTGTACGACTCGAGCGCGACCCGCTGTGCAGCAGCCTGATTGCGCGCCGACGTGAGCTCGTGACGGCGCTTGCCGAAGCCGAGGAAGAGCGCCAGCAGCGCCGTGCAGAGCAAGAGATACAGCGAGACGTCGATGCCGGTGGCCTTGCCGCCCGCGATCACGCGCAGCACGAAGCCGGCGGCGATGAAGCCCACGTCGACGTAGGCGACGTGCTTGAGCTTGAACGAGTAAGCGACGTTCTGGGCGAAGTAGCCGAGGGCCACCGCGGCGAACGCCCACCCGAGCGACCAGGCACCGCCGAGGGCCAGAACGAGGAGCACGGCGATCAGGCCCCGCGCCCACGTCACGGGTACCCGCCCCGAGGCGATTGGGCGGTGACGCTTGGCCGGGTGGACGCGATCGGAATCGACGTCCGCCAGGTCGTTCATCGTGTAGACGGCGCCGGCCAGCAGGCAAAAGACGCCGAATGCGAGAGCGGCCCTGGTGAGCAGCTCCGGTGCAAAAATCTCCTTCGCGAACACCACCGGCGCGAGCACGAAGACGTTCTTCACCCACTGGTGTGGGCGGATCGTCTTGATCAGTCCGCCGAGGCGCCAGGGCACCGTGTCTGCATGAGGCGGGTGGCCGCTCGGCGGGTCGCTCGAGCCGTCGCTCGAGCCGTCGCTCGAGCCGTCGCTCGACACGAGGCTCTGAACGTCGCTCGGCGTCGCGTCGTCGGGGAGCTCATCGGGCTCGGTTTTCGTGCGAACGGACTCGGACGGCATCAGCTGGCGGCCGACCATATCGCTATCCGTTCGGAAGACAAGGATGTCCGGCTATGCTGCGCCCGCGATGGCCGAGCCGTTCCAATACCCGCGGAAGCCCTGGACCCGAGGCGTGGCGTCGTGACCGCGCCGGCTGACGTCCGCGAGCGCCACGCCGCCCTGAGCAGGGAAATCCACGCTCACGACTACCGCTACTACGTGCTCGACGATCCGCTGATCGGGGACCGTGAGTATGACGCGCTCTACCGCGAGCTGCGCGACCTGGAGGAGCGCTACCCGGAGCTCTCGAGCGCCGATTCACCGACGCAGCGCGTTGGCGGCGCGCCGCGCTCGGGCTCGGAGCTGGTCAACGTCCAGCACGTCGTGCCGATGATGTCGCTCGACAACACCTACAGCCTGGAGGAGCTCGGCGAGTTCGTGCGCCGGGTCAATGAGGGGCTGCCCACGGGGGCGGTGCCCTCTTTTTGCGTGGAACCCAAGCTCGACGGCGCCAGCGTCGAGATCCTCTACCGCGACGGTAAGCTCGCCGGCGGCTCGACCCGCGGCGACGGCATCAGCGGTGAGGACGTGTCCGTGAACCTGCGCACGATGCGCACGCTGCCGCTGACCATCGACTACAAGGGCCCGCTGACTCTGCGCGCCGAGATCGTGATCTACCGCCGCGACCTCGAGCGCATCAACGCCGAGCGCGCCAAGGCGGGTGAGCCCCTGTTCGCGAATCCCCGCAACGCCGCGTCGGGCGCGCTGCGCATGCTCGACCCCCGCATCGTCGCCAAGCGCGGCCTGCGTGCGATGGTGTGGCAAGTGGTCGAAGGCCGGCAGATCGCCCCGTCGCATTCGGCGGCTCTCGATCGTCTCGCCGAGCTCGGCTTGCCCACGCACCGCAAGCACCGTCTGAGCCGCGATCTGAGCGAGCTCGAGCAGCGGATCCTGGAGCTCGATGGCGAGCGGCGCGACTACCCCTACGAAACCGACGGCGCGGTGGTCAAGGTCGACGACTTTCAGCAGCAGGCCATCCTGGGCGCGACCGCCAAGTTTCCACGCTGGGCCATCGCCTACAAATTCAGCTCGGAACGCGCCGTGACTCGCGTGCTCGACATCCAGGTGGGCGTCGGTCGCACCGGCGCGCTCACGCCGGTCGCGGTGCTCGAACCGGTGCAGCTCGCGGGCACCGTCGTGTCGCGCGCGTCGCTACACAACGAGCAGATCCTGCAGAAGTTCGACCTGCGGGTGGGTGACCTCGCCACGATCGAAAAGGCCGGCGAGATCATCCCGCAGGTCGTCAGCGTCGACCACACCGCGCGCTCCGGCTCCGAAGTGCCGTTCGTGATGCCGGCGAATTGTCCGGTCTGCGGGACGCCGGTCGAGCGCAGCGAGGGCGAGGTCGTGGTGCGCTGCCCGAACCCGCGCTGCCCGGAGAAGGTCAAGGCTTCGATCTTCTACTACTCGAGGCGCTTCGCCATGGACGTCGATCGGCTCGGCGAGTCGCTGATCGAGCAGCTGGTGACGACCGGGCTGGTCAAGGACGTGGCCGACCTCTACGACCTCGACGCCGAGAAGCTGATGAAGCTCGAGCGCATGGGCAAGAAGAGCGCTGACAACGTGGTCAGCTCGGTTCTGGCGTCCAAGGAGCGCACGCTCGATCGGTTGCTGACGGGCCTCGGCATCGACCACGTGGGCCAGGTGGCGGCGCGCCAGCTGGCCGAGGCGGCGAGCTCGCTGCCGGAGCTCCTCGCCTGGCAGCCGGACGAGATCGAGGCTCACGTCTCGGCCATCGCCGGCTTTGGACCGAAGATGGTGCAGAGCGTGAAGGACTACCTGGGCGATGTGGACAGCCGCGCGCTCCTGGAGAAGCTCCGCGAGCGCGACGTTTCTCGGCCGCAGCCGCGCGCCGCGGTCGCCGTGGAGGGCCCGCTCAGCGGTAGCTCCTTCTGTGTGACGGGTGTGCTCTCGCGCAAACGCGAGGACGTCCACGAGCTCATCCGGCAGGCGGGCGGGCAAGTCCACGACAAGGTCAAGAAGGGCACGACCTATCTCGTCGCTGGTGAGAAAGTCGGCAAGGCCAAGCTCGACTCGGCCCGCAAGATGGGCACGGAGGTCATCGACGAGGCTCGTCTCGACGCGCTGCTGGCCAGCGAGGGGACGTGAGGGCCAGCGTCGCGTACGGGGTGTCGGCGCTGCTCAGCGCGCTCTCGATCGGCGTCGTGGTCGTCCTGGCGCTCGCCGAGCGCGAAGGTCCGGCGCGTTGTCCCGAAGGTCTCGAGCGCGCCGGCGCGCGCTGTTGCGGCGAAGGTCAGGGCTCGGTTGGCGGTCAGTGCACGGGCCGCGCCAGAAGCTGCACAGCGGGCCAGACCGTCGATGCCAGCGGCGGCTGTACGCGCAAGAGCCAGCGCGTGCGATTGAAGGGTGAGTTCGTACCGCTCGGCGGCGCCGAGTGGGAGGGTGGCGGCGGCTCGGCGCGCAAGAACGCGGTGCGGGCCTTCGACATCGACAACGTCGAGGTCACCGCCGCGCGTTACGCCGAATGTGTGGAGGCCAAAGCCTGTGTTTCTCTCGCCGGAGGAGCCGCCGTCGATCCACCCGGTTTGCCGCTGCGGCAGGTGAGCGTGGCTCAGGCACAGAGCTTCTGCGAGTGGGCGGGCGGCAGGCTGCCAACCGGTGGCGAGTGGCTACTGGCCGCGGCCGGCAAGGAGGGCAGGCGCTTTCCCTGGGGCTCGACCGGGCTCGTCTGCCGGCGCGCCGCGTACGGTCTCGCTGACGGACCCTGTGCCGAGCACGGTACCGCGCCGGATCCGCCGGGGTCGCGGCCGGACGGGGCCAGTCCCGACGGAGTCTTCGACCTGGCTGGCAACGTCGCCGAGTGGACCCGTGACGCCGACGGCAAGGTCCGCGCGTATGGCGGATCGTACCTCTCCACCGGAGCTGCAGAGCTCAAGAGCTGGGCCGCCGCCGAGCGCCCCGGGCCTGCGCCCGACGTGGGCTTTCGCTGTGTGTACCCGGCGGAAGCCGCCCCTCCGCGCTAAGGTGCGCGCGTGACAGCAGCCATTCTCTGTACCGGCACGGAGCTCACGCGCGGTGAGCTCGTCAACGGCAACGCGGCCTGGCTCGGCGAGGCGCTCACGACCATCGGCTTCGAAGTCGGGGCCAGCGACTGCGTGGACGACGAGCGGAGCCGCATCTGCCATGCGCTCGAGCGCCTGGGCCGCGAGCACGAGGTCCTCGTCTGCACCGGAGGGCTCGGTCCCACCACGGACGATCTCACGACCGAATGCGTGGCCAGCGTGCTCGGCGTCGGGCTCGTGCGCGACGAGCCGTCGTTGCGACTGATCGCGGAGCGGATGGCCCGCTTTGGTCGCACGATGGCGCCGTCGAATGCCAAACAGGCCGATTTCCCGGAGGGCGCAACGATCGTCCCGAACCCCAACGGTACGGCCCCCGGCTTTTCGGTGCGGATCGGGCGCGCGCTTTGCTTCTTTTTACCGGGTGTGCCGCTCGAGATGCGCGCCATGTTCGAGGCCAGCGTGAAGCCGGCGATCCTGCCGCTCCGCAGCGGCAGTCAGCACCAGGTGCGGCTGCGCACCTACGGCTTGCCCGAGTCGGAGGTCAACGATCGCCTGGCCGGCGTCGAGGTGAGCCATGGCGTCACGATCGGCTACCGCGCCCGGCTGCCGGAGATCGAGGTCAAGGTCCTGGCGCGTGCCGATGACGGGGGCACGGCACGAGAGCGCGCTGAAGCAGCGGCCGCCGTCGTGCGCGCGCGGCTCGGCGACGAGGTCGTGTACGGCGAGGGCGACGTCGGTCTGGCGCAAGCAGTGGGCGAGCTCTTGCTCGCGCGCGGGCTCACCCTGGCCGCAGCGGAGTCATGCACCGGGGGGCTGTTTGCCGAGCTCGTCACCGACGTCGCCGGCTCGAGTCGCTACTTCCAGGGCGGCGTCGTGGCCTACGCCAACAGCGCGAAGACGGCCCTGCTCGACGTCGAGCAGGAGCTACTCGAGCGTCACGGCGCCGTCAGCGCCGAGGTGGCTGCGGCGATGGCGCGCGGGGCGCGCGTTCGTTTTGGTACGAGCCTGGCGGTTTCGATCACCGGCATCGCGGGACCGGACGGCGGCAGCGCGGAAAAGCCGGTGGGCCTCGTCCACTTCGCCGTCGGCGACGAGCGCGGTGTCAGCCAGCGCCAGAAGGTCTTTCTGGGCAATCGCGAGCAGATCCGCCGCCGCGCCGCCTTCGCTGCGCTGGCGCTGTGCCGGCTGGTGCTGCTGCGCGGTCACGACGCCGGAGACAGGCCTGGTTTCTGATGGTGCGCGTCTTCTTCGCGCTGCCCTTGCCGCCGGAGCTGCTCGAGGCTGTCACCGTGGCGCAGGCATCGCTGAAGAAGCTCGCACCAGATCTTCGCTGGCTCGCTGAAGACAAGGTCCACCTGACGCTCAAGTTTCTCGGCTACGTCCAGGAAGACGCCGTCGCCGCGCTGGCTGAAGGCCTCGAGCAAATCGCGCGCGACTGCGAGCCGATCCCGGCCCGTGTGACGGGGCTCGACGCTTTTCCCATGCCACGACGAGCGCGCGTGCTGGTGCTGCGACTCGCCGACGCGGGAGGTGCGCTGGCGGAGCTGGCAACGGCCCTCGAGGCGCTGGCCGAACGCTTTGGTGTGGCGCGTGAAACGCGGCCCTTCAAGGCCCATGTCACGCTGGCGCGCGCACGCCCGCCCGAGGACGTTCGCGCCCTGATCGACGCCTTTACGTTCCCCGCCCTGTCCTCGACGTTCGACCGCGCGCGCCTCTACCAGTCGACGCTGAGCCGCGCCGGAAGCACGTACGATGTGCGCTGGGAGCGCATGCTCGGGGGATCGTGACAGCGGCCCGCGGCGCGGGTACTCTCGAAGAATTACTTCTCGTAGTCCTTACCTCGCTGGCGTGACGATCAGCGGCAAGTACCGCTTGCTGCGTCTGCTCGGCCAGGGCTCGGCGGGGTCCGTCTGGGCGGCTGAAAATCTGCTCGTCGGACGGCGCGTGGCGATCAAGATCCTGAACGCCGAGGTCACGCGCGAAGCCGGTATGCAGCAGCGCTTTCACGCCGAGGCCCGCCTTTCGGCGAGGCTCGCGCACCCCAACGTGGTCGACGTCTACGACCTCGGTAACACCGAGGAGGGCGTGCCCTACATCGTCATGGAGGTGCTCAACGGTGAGACGCTGGAGAGCGTGCTCGAGCGCCGCGGCAAGCTCCCCACCGGCGAAACCTGCGAGCTCATGCTCCAGGTGCTGGGCACTCTGGCCGCCGCGCACGATCTCGAGATCGTGCATCGCGATCTGAAGCCGGCCAACGTGATGCTCACTTACCCGAAGTCCGGGCGCCCCATGGTCAAGGTGCTCGACTTCGGCATCGCCCAGGGCATTCACGCCGAGGGCAGCCCGCTCAGCGAGACGGGGCTCATCATCGGCACGCCCCAGTACATGGCGCCGGAGCAAGCCATGGGCACGCCGCTCGACCTGCGCTGTGATCTCTACGCCGCGGGGGCGATCCTCTACGAGATGCTGTCCGGTGTGCCGGCGATTCATGGCGACTCGCTGGAGTCCATCTTGGTCAACGTGATGACGGTCGTGCCGGAGCCGCTCGGCTCGCTCGTCGGTGGCGTACCGCCAAAGCTCGAGTCTCTGGTGATGGCCGCGCTGTCCAAGGATCGCGACCAGCGCCCGCGCAGCGCCGGCGAGATGATGGACGTGATCGAATCGTTCGCCGACAACGCCGGCTCGCTCGTGCCCCGGCGTAGCGAGCGACCGATGCCGCTCCTGACCAAGAAGCGTCCCAACGTGGCGGAGCCCGCTCCTGCCCCGCAAAAGAAGACGCAAAAGCTCGAGCTCGTCGCCGAGTCGACCATGCCGCCGCCGGACGACGAGTCGACCGAGCTGCCCTAGTTACTGTTCCATCGGGGGCACAGCCCCCGCGCCCGCCGAAGTGAATTCGGCGGGGCCCCACCCCCGGTTTTGGGGCCCCAACCCCAAAACGATTGTTCTCTAGCCAGCCTTCTTCGCGAGCACGAAGTACTCGACGTTGCCCTTGGGGCCGGGCAGCTTCGAATCGGCGCCACCCAGGATGGCGAAGCCCTGCTCACGGATGGCCTGCTCGGCGTCGCGGATGGTGCGCGCCCGCACTTCTGGATCGCGGATCACGCCTCGACCCCGCGCGGCCTCCTCGCGACCGGCCTCGAACTGCGGCTTGACCAGCGCCAGGAGTCGCCCGCCCGGCTTGAGGATCGCGTCGATGGCCGTCAGCAGCTTGCCGATGCTGATGAAGGAGGCGTCGACGACCACCAGATCGACCTGGGTGCCCAGAAGCTCGGCCGTCAGCAGTCGGGCGTTGGTGCGTTCCATCACCCGCACTCGCGGATCGTTGCGCAGTGACGCCGCCAGCAGGCCATGCCCGACGTCCACGGCGTGCACCTTGGCCGCGCCGCGCTGGAGTAGGCAGTCCGTGAAACCCCCCGTCGAGGCCCCGAGGTCGGCGCATTCCAGGCCTTTGACGTCGAGCTCCAGGCCGTCGAGCGCGCCCTCGAGCTTGGTTCCACCACGCGAGACGTAGCGTTCGCCGCCACGAACCTCGAGCGGCGCGTCGGCGGCGAGCATTTCTCCGCTCTTCTCGATGCGCTTCTCGCCCGAGTACACGCGTCCGGCGAGCAGCAGGCCCTGCGCCTGCGAACGCGTCTGGGCGAGCCCGCGTTCGACCAGGAGGTGGTCGGCGCGCTGCTTATCTAAGCGCCGTCGAGGCTGCGGGTCGTCGTCGCGGCTCATGGGCCGATCGTCACCGTAATGATTCGGCACTGATCGTGAGACTTCACGAGCTTCGCTTGCGGCCGGGTGGCCCGCCGGCGTTCGACGGATTCGTTGGAGCTCACGGAATCGTGACGCATCGCGTTGCCATGAAGTTGACGGTTACCACGCAGTCGGAGGAGCATATCGCCCGGAATTGCGCAGGCCGAAACAGGCATTGAACCTGCTCGTAACCAGCGCGTTCCAACGGCGCAAAAAGACAGCGGAGGAATACTGATGAACTTGAAGCATAAGAGCGTTGGGATCCTGGCGGGGCTCGGGTGTCTGGCGGCAAGCAGCGTCGCGCTGGCCCAGGCCCAGGCTGACGCGAACGCCAACGTGGGCATGAGCTTGCCCGGTGCGGCTCCTGCCGCAGCCGCGGCGGGTGGTGCTTCGGACCACGACCAGGTCGTGGGACGCATCGCCGTGGGCTACCTCGGCCGTCGCACGGCCGGCATTGGCGCTGGCACTCCCCCAGATTTCGGCCCCGTCCTCGAGCTGCAGGCCCCCGTGGTCGGCATTCGTTACTGGATCGACCAGATGATCGGCATCGACGCCGGCCTGGGTCTCCTCGTCTCGAGCGGCTCCTTCGAGCAGGACAACCCGGTGCCGCCCGACGCGGACGGTGACCTGCTGAGCGCGACGGTCTTCATCCTGCACGCCGGTGTTCCGCTCTCGCTCGCTTCCGCGGATCACTTCAGCTTCCAGATCGTGCCCGAGGCGAACGTTGGCATCTCGAGCGCGTCCGATGCGGACGGCGACATCAAGCACAACGGCTTCCAGCTCGACGTGGGTGCGCGCGCTGGCGCTGAAATCCACTTCGGCTTCATGGGCATCCCCCAGTTGTCGCTGCAGGGGTCGATCGGCGCTCAGCTCGTGATTCAGAGCCTGAAGACCGACAACGACATCACGGATGTGACAAACACCGAGAATCACACGACTGTGACGACCACGGTGGGCAACAATCCGTGGGACATCTTCACGTCCAACGTGGCCGCTCTGTATTACTTCTGATATTTTCTGTTTGGGATGGCCGCGCTTGGCTATCGACGCCGGGCGCGGCCAACGCCGTCTCTTCTTTTTTGAACCTTGGAGGCTAAGGTGACGTACGGTCGTGGCTTCGCTCTGGCGTTCGTAGCGTTTTGTGCTGCCTGTGGTTCTAGCGGAGGTGGAGGCGACGTCCTCGGCCCCACCAATGAAGCTCCCAGCTTGGTGGACGATGCTCCGATCATCGGCTCCGAGGGACCCGTCAACAGCGCAACCGAGTCCCCTTCGGAAAACGGCACGGAGGCTCCGGTGAGCAACCCCGAAGCTCCCGCGATGACGGGATCGGCTTCGTGCCTCGAGTTCTGCAACGCGGTCCTTGCAACGGGCTGCGCGGAATACCAGGGGACGGATTGCTCCGTCGCGTGCGCGACTCTGGAAGCCGAGGGGGAGATCGAGGAGGAGTTCGGTGAGTGCGCCGACGAGTTCTACGGATACCTCACCTGCGTCGTCCAATCCTCCGAGTTCGCTTGTGAGACGGATCTCGAGGACGCCGAGTTCGCCGAGTGTCGAGAAGGGGCCCAGCTCTTCGTTGATTGCGCGGACCTCATCGAACAGCCGGAGCCGGAGCCGGAACCGCAACCCGGTGGAGACTGCACCACCGACGCCGGGTGCGTCTGCGGCAACGACATTTGCCAGCAGTGCCTGTGCCAGACCGGTCAGGATCAGACGACCTGCGCCTCGTTTTGCCAGTAAGGCAGCCACGCCAGCCGCCAGTGGCGGCCAGGGCTAGGGCCCGCGCTTTGCGGCGATAAGAGAACGGCATGGGCCCTGCACGGCCAGCGCGTCGTGCGCGCCGATGCCGTTCTCGTCGTGGCCATCGCCTTTGCGGGCGGGGCCGCGTTCACCACTGCTCCCGTAGCGCTGCTCGGCGCGGCCGCGGGGATCCTGGTCGTGCTCTGGCGGCGGCTCTCGGCTCTCGCCGTCGGCGCCGCGGTGCTGGCCCTCGCGCTCGGTGCCTGGCGCTCGCAACGGGACATCAGCTCGCACCAGGCGCACTGGCTGCGCGCGCGAGACGAGATCGGCAGTCCGCAGCGCTGCGCCGGCTCTGCCGTGGTGACGAGCTCACCCGTGCTGCTCGGCGATGAGCTCGGCTTTCGGGTGAGCCTGCTCGAGCTCGAGTGCGAGCGGGGCCATGTCGCCGGGCCGCTGGAAGCGCGGCTCATTTCCAAGCCACTGGAGCTCGGCCGAGGCGACCGCCTGCGGTTCATCGGCGACGTTGGCGTGATCGAGCTACGGCAAAACGCCGAGCTGCCCAATCCCTGGCCCGGCGCCGCCCGGCGTCGCGCCGTGGCGAGCGGCGTCGCCTTCGACGTCGAAGTCGAGACGCGCGCGTGGTCACTGGTGCGCCTCATCGATCAGGCGAGGGCGTTCGTGCGCGGGCGCATCCAGGCCACGTTCGCGGCCCGCGCCGAGCCTCTCGCACGCGCGCTGGTGCTCGGCGAAAACGACCTCGCCGCCCCGGACGAGGAGGCTTTTCGCAAGGCGGGGCTGCTGCACATTCTGGCTGTCAGCGGTACCCACCTCGTTTTTGCGATCGTGGCGGCGGTGCGCGCGCTGTCGTTTCTGCTGGTGCGCATCGAACGGCTGGCGGTGCGCATCGACGTGTCGCGCATCGCCAGCGCGATCGGGGCGCCGCTATCCCTGCTCTACGCCGATTTCGCCGGCGGCAGCGGCTCCGCCTGGCGCGCCGCCTTCATGCTCTGCGCCGTGCTCGGCGCCAGGGCGCTCGACCGCCGTCCGAGCGCCAGCCGCAGCATGGCCGCCGCGCTCTTTGCAGGCGCGCTGCTCGAGCCGCTCGCGCTCTTCGACGTCTCGTTCATGCTCAGCGCTGCCGCCACGGCGGGCCTGCTCTGGCTCGGTCCGATCCTGACGGGGCGCTGCGCCCGGCTGCCCTCGCGCGTGGCTCGCTTCGTGGCCGAGAGCATGGCGGCCACCGTGGCGTCGATGGTGCCTTGCGCGCCGCTGCTCGCGCTGATGAGCCCCGAGCTCACCCTCGCGGGCCTGTTTGCCAACATTCTCGCGGCGCCCTTCGGCGAGTTCGTCAGCCTGCCGCTATGCCTGCTGCACACGCTGCTCAGTCCTCTGGCGGAGCTCGAGCGCGGCGTCGCCCTGGTGGCCTCGGGCTCCCTGATCGCCGTGCAGCAGATCGCCCACGAGGCCGCGGCCGTCGGCGGCTTGACCCTGGCGGTGCCGCCACCGTCGGCCTGGCACTTTGCCTTGCTCGCCGTGGCCATGGCGGGGCTGCTCGTGCTGCGACTCGAGCGGACGGCGTCGCGCGCGCTCTCGGCGGCGTGGGTGGCGTCGCTCGGGCTCGGGCTGGTGGTCGTGGAAGCGGGCTGCCGCCGCGCCGGAGCGCCGCGTGGGGTGCTGCGCACGACCATGCTCGACGTCGGGCAGGGAGACGCCACGCTGATCGACTTCCCCGACGGGTCACTC
>DATLIL010000207.1:0-3669 GCA_035539475.1 Polyangiaceae bacterium | reverse complement strand
GTTGGAAAGCAGCGCCTGTCCGGTCAGTTTGTCGTGACCCGCGCCTCATTAGCTGATCGAGATCTGCTTTGGACAAGACCCCTGAAGTGGTTCCATGCTCGGCCGCTGACGCGGCCTCGCGGATCCTTGTAACGACGTTGGTAGGGCTGGGGGATGCGCGCCGTTGCCTTCGGCCGGCACGACCTTGCTGGCTCAGATAATCCCAGCAAGCACAACCGGTCCCAATCCCTTCCCGCCTTACCTCTTCCTGTAATCACTCGACACGAGCCGGGTGCTCGCGACAGAAACCGAATGCTGGTGCGCAGGGGCCGGCAGGAACAAGACCTCGCGACTCCGTGTTCCACCGTTCCGGTCTGCGCTTTGCGCCTTTGCGCCTTTGCGGCCAATCCTCTCCGTCCGTGTGGAGCGGCAGGCGGTGTCGTTATGGTGTGTTACCCAACTAACCAACCTGACGGTGGGAGATCAGGGCGCCGAGGGCGGCGATGCCGGCGAGCTCGGTGCGCAGAACGAACGCGCCGAAGCTGACGAGGGTGAAGCCGGCGTTCGAGGCGAGCTCGAGCTCGTCTTCGCTGAGGCCGCCTTCGGGTCCGATCAGGAGCGCGACGTGGCGCCCCGATGCGCGGGTGAGCGCGGCGCCGTAGCTCTCTTCGGCGCGAGGATCGAGGCAGAGCTTGAGCGCGTCGCGGTCGTTCCAGTCGGCGAGCAGTCGGCGGAGCTCGTGCGGGCCATCGATGGTTGGCAGATCACCGCGACCCGATTGTTGCGCTGCTGACAGCGCGATCGAGTGCAGGCGCTCGAGACGTGCCGGCGCGCGCTCGCCGAGCTTGAGCACGCCGCGAGCGCTCTCGCACAGGGACACGCTCGAGACGCCGAGCGCCGTCGAGGCGCGTACGACATCGTCGATCTTGTCGCCCTTGCCCATGCACTGCAGCAGGCTGACGTCGAGCTCGGAGCGCTTGCCGGGGCGCGGCTCGCCGAGCTCGCAGTGCACGCGCTTGTGAGCGATCTCGAGCACGGTGGCGCTGGCCTCGAGGCACGCTGCGGGATCGAAGACGACGAGCTCGTCGCCCTCGCGCAGGCGCTGCACGTGCGCCACGTAGTGCGATGCATCGGCGCCGAGCACGCGCTCACCGGGCACCAGGTTCTCGAGACAGATGCGAATGCGACGTGCCATCAGTCACTCGCCAGGGGGCGACCGTAGTCGGAGTAGGCGCGCTCGGCCGGCACCGAAACCAGGCTCCGTTCGCGCTCGCCGGGTGGCGGAATGGCCGCGCCCTCTGGAAGCACCAGCGCCGTCAGCTTGCCGCCGTAGACGCAACCGGTGTCGAGTCCGGTCGCGTCGGGGTGCAGCTGCGGTACGGCGCGCGCGTTGTGCCCGAACACGACGTGGGGTGGACCGCGGTACTTGGCACCCCAGGGCGTGCCCCACTTCTCGCTTGGCGAACCGTCGTCCGCGATGGAACGGATGCGCGTGACGATGTTCGGGTCGAGCTCCTCGAAGGGCACTCCCGGGACGACGCCGCCGTGAACGACGCGTAGGCCCTGCTCGGGCAGATCGATCTTCAGCGGCATCGCCTCGACCTGCTTCCAGTCCTCGTCGGATAACTCGCTCATCAGCCGCTCGAGCGACGAGCCGAGCCGGGGCCCGGCCTTGCCCTCGGCGCGGCTGGCGCGAGCCGCAAGCAGGCGCTGCTCGTGATTGCCGATGGTCGCGCGCGCGCCGAGCTCACGCACGATGCGGAGGACTCCGGTCGAGTCCGGTCCGCGGTTCACCAGATCGCCAACGAAGACGAGCGTATCGCTCGCCTCCGGGCGCAGCCGCTCGAGCAGCTGGGACAGCTCCCGGCTGCAACCGTGGACGTCGCCGACGATGATGGTGCGGCCCATGTGGCCGCCACTCTAGCGCCAGGTCGGGACAGATTCCAGGCTCGTCGAAATTTGACGAAACCTCTTCGCTAGCTTGTTTCGGCTTCCGCCGATGGCCGCTTGCAGTGCCGGTAGAACGCAGACTACTGTGCCCAGACCGATCCTCGAGGAGGCCCCGCAGTATGTCGCTCATGTTCCTTCGTTCGGCCCGCGTTCTCGCTCTGCTTGCAGCGTTCCCCGTCTCGCTCTCCCTCTGGGGCTGTGGTGGCGAGGAAGTGAAATACGAGCCGAAGCCCGCCGTAAGCGGCGCCAAGGCCCAGCTGCCGCCGGTACCGAACGTGGCAAAGAAGCCGATCAAGGCCGGTGAGGCCTACACCATCTACGGCGCCAGCTACTTCCTGCGCAGCCGCGTTCACCGCAAAGAGGTCGCGGGCAAGAAGATCAGCCTGACGGGCTACATCACCAAGACCAACCTCGCGGACGCACCCGAGTGTGCGGTGCACAAGGGCGGTAAGGCCGATCCCGAGGACTGCAAGCCCCCCGTCCCGACGTTCTGGATCGGCGACACCAAGGACGCCCCGGAGAGTGAGAGCATCAAGGTGCTCGGCTGGGCCTCCAATTTCGCGCAGATCTACGACGCGATCGAGGAGTTCGACAAAGGCAAGAAGGACGCGGAGCACCTCGATACGTTCTGGGGCTTGAAGACGCCGAATCCCCTGCCCGCTCCGGGCGCCAAGGTGACCGTCACCGGCACCTATTCCACGACCTTCATGCAAGCCTCCGCCGGCGCGGAAGCCGATCCCTACCAGGGCATCATGAGCTTCCAGGAAATGGCAGTGCTTGAGCCGGCAGCCGAGCTTGCTACGCTGCCCGGCGTCAAACGTAAGGAACCGAAGTAGAGACGGCAGCACGACAACGCTCCGTCGCAACGAAGTACGGAGCAGAGATGAGGGCGCTGACAGCACTTTGGCTTAGCGCCCTCGTTTCGTTTGTGAGTCTCACCGGCTGTCACTCGTATCCTCAAAGGCCCGTCGTCCAGGCCGTGGAGATCGAGCCGGGCGACGCCGTCGACGTCGACACCATCCTCGAGCACCTGGCCACGGCCGAGACGCCGCTCCTGTTCGGTGTCTTCCCGCGCGTCCTCGAGTACGAGACCTATGACCCCAACGTGCTCGCGCGCGATCTCGAGCGCATCGAGCGCGCGTATCGAGCCCGCGGCTACTACGAGGCCAAGGTCACGGCGGCGCGGGTGGTGCGCCTGGACGAGCATCACGTGCGCGTCGAGATCCGCGTGTACGAGGGCAAGCCGGTCAGGGTGGCGAAGGTCCCGGACACGCCAGGCCTCGGCTCGATGCCGATCGAGTACGCCGATGCTTCGAATGCGGCGACGCTGGCGATCAAGACCGCGAAAGGCGACATCTTCGACGAGGCACGCTTCGAAGCCGACAAGGACCGGATCCGGGACGCGCTGCGCGCGCGAGGTTTCGCCTTCGCCAAGGTCGAGGGGCGTGCCACGGTCGACGTGGCCAAGCACTCGGCGCAGGTAACGTATCTGATCGAGCCGGGACTGCCCGCGAATTACGGCGAGATCAACATCGTCGGCCTCAAGGAAATCCCCGAGGGTCCGGTGCGCGACGCCCTGCGCCTGAAGAAGGGTCGGCCCTACTCGCGAACCCAGGTGGTCGACGCAGAGCGCGCGCTGCTCAACCTGGGCGTCTTCTCGCGCGTCGAGATCCGCGAAGACCTTCAGCACCCCGAGGGCTCCGTCGTGCCGCTCACCGTGGTCGTCGCAGAGGCCAATCT